>NZ_JAVCWL010000100.1:0-1227 GCF_030846505.1 Massilia pseudoviolaceinigra
TGCTCGCGTGCCGAACTCGACCATCTGCGCGTACCAAGCCTTCTTGTTGCCGATCTTGACCGATGCGGTCACGCGGCCGCCCTTGGCGTTTGTGGTGATCCGTACACTGCGCCGCAGCGCGCCGCTGTCCACCGGTATGTTGGCTTTCACTTCTTCCTTGAACTCGTTCGCGCCGGCGCGCAGCCCGCCGCGCATCACGTTCTTTTCAAACTTGGCCGAGAACTGCTGCAGGAATGCATCCAGCTCCCGGCCGCCGGTGATGTTCGGATCAGCCATTCAAGTATCCCTCCAGTTGGAACTCTGTGTGAACCCGATCATCCAACAGCGCCGGTCCAGCGATGATCTGCATTACCCGGTCGCCGCGGCTGTGCAAAATGACGCGCATGTCGCCAGTGACGGCCTGGGCGCCCTGCATGCGTAGCCGGGTGCGTAGGATCGATTTATCGAGCCCGTTTTTGGTCGATTCCGCGCGGCTCGGCAATTCGTCCTGAACGTTGGCCCAGTACCGGACCAGCACCGGCGCCCAAGCTTGCGTTTCGGTGCCATACACAGGATCAGGCGTGCCAACAAGCTGCTCGACCGTGACTTTCTCGTCACACTTGAACGGGGCGGCCATCAGCTGTGCACCTTCAAGCAGTCGAGCCCCCGGATAAGGTGCGGCGATTCCGGCGTGCCGGCCGGTGCAAAGTATTCGCGGACCTTCGCCAGGATGTAGCCCTTGAACGCCGCCGGCGTGGTGGTCTCGTCGGGTCCATATCCGCAGATCACGGTGAGGATCACTGCCTCGGGATGCGCTTTCGTCGCCGGCCAGCTCGCGCCGGCTGCGAGCGCGACGAACCCCGGCTCGATCGAGCGGTCGACGACGTAGGCGTCTTCGCTCAGCGTTTGCGTGGCGCCGTCGACGTCCAGATATTTCAGGCTGACCACCTCGATCAGGGGCGAGGACGGCAGCGGGATCAGACCCGCAAACCCTGGCGCCGTCACCTCGTACGTACGGTTGATGATCGAGCGCCCGGTGATGTGCTCGGCCTCGGCGGTCAGCGCGCGCACGCGGATCTCGATTTCCGCGTCCTGGTCATTTCCGTTGGCGCGCGCACTCGCGCGCGCATCGGCCATTGACACGGCCATCGCGACAGAAGGAGCAATTAGACGAATCGCCATCACTGGACCCCGTACACCGGCGCCGCGCACTTCTCGAAGCGGAACTTACGGAAGCCGATCTCGCCA
>NZ_JAVCWL010000101.1:0-1226 GCF_030846505.1 Massilia pseudoviolaceinigra
CTACGATGCCCACGGCCGGGTTCACACGATTCGCGCGCCTGATGGCGTCACGACAACGCTGGACTACACCGAGCGCGGATGGGTCAAGTCGAAAATCGTATCAAGCGGCATAGACGTAAATAAGCCTTCGCAGAAGACCATATACGTCTACAAGCCTTCAGGTCAGATCGAGATGGTCACGTTCCCCGACAATAGCGTGACGAGGTATACCTACGATGCAGCCCAGCGGCTGACCTCCGTCGTCAGCGGTCGTGACGAGAGCATCGAAAGCATCATTTATACGCTCGACCTCACTGGCAACAGGATCAAGGAAGAAGTGCGCGACCACAAAGGCAACCTTGTACGCCAGATTACCCGCACCTTTGACAAAACTGGCCGTCTGACGAGCCAAACCGGAGCTGCACGATGACCCGCCGTATTCTCAGCCGTTTGACGTCCGGCGCACTGATTGTTGTCATGACGTATACCCCGCTGCTGGGTGCCTATACCGGCACCCTCGCATCGGCGCAGTCGGTGCCGGAAGCGGCCACCAGTTACAAGTACGACCTGGTCGGCAACCTCAAGGAGGTGACCGATCCGCTGGGACGGGTAACGAACTTCACCTACGATCCACTCGACCGTGTAAAGCAGGTGGAACAGCCGCTGACCAACGGCGCACGCCCGATCATCAAGTACGGTTACGACGGTATCGACCAGGTGGCAACGGTGACCGATCCGCGCAACCTGGTGACGCGTTACGCCGTTGACGGACTGGGAAATCGCAGCGAGTTGGGAAGTCCTGATACGGGTCTCACAAAATCGACCTACGATGTCGCCGGCAACCTGAAGACGAGCATGGACGCTCGCGGTAAAACGACTACCTATTTTTATGACGCACTCAACCGTCCGACCCGAATCGACTATACGGGCTCCGTCAGCACGACGTTTGAATACGACGGCGACGCCATTCAGACACCGACTGCGGCCGGCAAAATAACGCGGATGACGGATGAGTCGGGTAGCACAAGGTACACCTACGATGAATTCGCGCGCCTAGCGACCAAAACCCAGAACACGATCGGAGGGGGATACAACACAACCCACACTCTTGCCTATGATTACGATGGGGCCGGTCGGCTGACGAGCGTGACGTACCCGAGCGGGAACCGCGTTAACTATGGTTACAATCAAGCGGGCCAGGTAACCAGCATCACGCTGAACCCGGTGCAATCCGGCGGTACCGGCAC
>NZ_JAVCWL010000102.1:0-1215 GCF_030846505.1 Massilia pseudoviolaceinigra
CAGATGGATGCGTTCCGCCAGGTTGGGGAGGGCTACACGGAAACCATCGTCCGTTTGGCATCGAACTACGCCACGCTGGACAATGCGCTTTCGTCGCTCGGGGGGACCTTCGGCGCTACCGGCGTCAGCAGCTTGGCCGCACGCGAGGGCTTGATCGCAGCCGCCGGCGGTATCGATAAATTCGCCGAGCGCACCAGCAGCTTCGCCGACAACTTTTTGACCGACGCCGAACGCCTGGCACCAGTCCAAAAGTACGTGAACGACGAGCTCGTTCGCCTTGGGCAGTCCGGTATCAAAACGCGGGATGACTTCAAGGCCGCTGTGTTGGGGCTGTCCCAGAGCGGCGCCCTGGCTACGAAAGCTGGCGCGGACATGTACACCGGCTTGATGTCCCTGCAGGAAGCGTTTGCAGCTGTGGTGCCGGCGCTGGAGAAAACGAGGACAGCAGCCGAAAAGTTCACCGAGCGAAACGGCCTGATCGACCAGCGCGACGAGCTGAAAATGACCCCGGAAGAGTTGGCGACTAAGCGGAGGAATAAAGTCGACGAGTCAAATTGGGACGTTTATGACGAGGTCCAGGGTTTGGGCAAGGCTAAGACTTTGGCCGAGACAAACCAGCGGTATCTGGACCAGATCGAGGCGCTTGAAAATGCCACCCGGTCGTTGACGGAGCAGCGCGAGAAAGAGATCGCGGGCATGGACCCTTTGACGGTCGCGATCATCAGGCGGCGTAACGCCTTGCAGGATGAGGCAACCGCTGCTGCGCTGGCTGCTTCCAACAGGAAGATCGAGATCCAGATCATGGAGCTGAGCGGCGACAAGGTCGGTGCGGTTGCGGCGGCGCGGGCCGACGAGCTAGTTGGCTTGGACGCATTAACCGCCGCGCTCATCAAGAACCGGAACGCGTTGCAGGACCAAGCGGCCGCAGCGGACAACGCCGTCGCCGGCGCCAGCACGGCCCTGAGCAACGTCAAGTCCGCGGTGGAACGCGACAAGGCATTTCTTGAGCAGGAATATCAGCGCAAGGTCGATGACTTGAAGGCTCGCGCGGACGGCACCAAAGAACAGATCAGCGCAGTCAACGCGCGCGCCGATGCTGTTCGGGGCGTTTTCGACAAGCTCAACGATGCCCTGGCGTCGACGGTCATTGAGGTGAGCTTTTTCGACCGCGCGCAGCGTCGTTCGGCCCAAGAGTTGCTGGCGCGCGCGGCGATC
>NZ_JAVCWL010000103.1:0-1191 GCF_030846505.1 Massilia pseudoviolaceinigra
GCCAGTCGTGGATCAGCAGCGAGCATGGGAGGATCCAGGTCATTGAGCGGCTCGCCAATCTTGGCGGCATTCTTAGCGAACTCGATCGCTTTATTTTTTTCTCCGGATTGGGCGGCGACCTCAGCACTCAGCGCATCTTGGGCCACCTGAACAATGGCACGCACCATGCGATCGGGGAAGTTTTCGGATGCGTGAGATGTCAAGGCATCAATTACTTGTGGTCGCATCTCCGCCAATGCAGCCGTCGCTCCTGCCAAGTCGTGCGTTTTCGCCAGAGCTACCCCACGGGAATACAGGTAGAGAATGGATGCGACGCCACGTTGGCCAGCGGGGCGGGTTTCACGCAGCAAGTCCTTGTAACGCTCCAGACGCAGCAGAACCAACAAAGGTTGGGACCGGCTAAATTCACCCATGCTCGATTGCGCGCCTTCGGCCCGCCGGGAGATGGTCCGGGCTATATCTAAGGCAATATCACCGCGCCCAGCCATTAATGCAGAGATCATGAGGAATTGGCTATTGTGTGGCCGCCAGTTCTTGACCGGTTCGAAGCCTTGATGCCGAAGTTGGACATCCAATTTGTCCTCCGCAGCAAGCGCCGCCACATTGGCCTGAATGGCATCGGAGTACCGTCCGACGCGCATAAAGATGTGGGTACTCATATGCTGCAAATGTGGTGAGGCCGGTGCCAAGCTTGCTAAACGCTCGGCTGCGGGCACTGCCCGTTGCGCGACGGCGTTGACGTCCACGACATGTGTCATATAGTGATTCAAGCCAATGTGCGATGGGTGCGCGGCAAGCATGGCTTCCAGGCGGTCAGCAATTTCGCCAGCGCGTCCGATGGGCTTGTCAGTCTGAGCAATCCAAAAGTGTCCTGGAATTGTCAACAATTCAGATTCCGCATACAGGGTCAGAACATCTGGATTGGTAGGGTTTTTCTGAGCCACTTGCCGCATCTTAGCTGCATAGGCGAGATCGCGCGGGTCGATCTTGTCGCTGGTCGGTACGCTGCTGCAGATCGCGCCGAATTCCATCGTAAGTTCAGCAGCCTGTTTGCCTTCGGCATAGCGCACCGCCAATGCTTCAATTAGTTCGCGCTCCAGCGGCGTCACCGTTTTCAGGTTTTGCTTTGCAACCGCCATGTATTGGCTTACCTCTTGAGCCTGAGCTCGTCCGGGCCTGACCATGGTCGGT
>NZ_JAVCWL010000104.1:0-1182 GCF_030846505.1 Massilia pseudoviolaceinigra
GATCAGAGGCTAACGTTATAGGGACAAGCGAATAAGTGCACATGGTGGATGCCTTGGCGATTACAGGCGATGAAGGACGTAGTAGCTTGCGATAAGCTGCGGGGAGCTAGCAAACAAGCTTTGATCCGCAGATTTCCGAATGGGGAAACCCGGCCTTTTAGGTCATTGCATACTGAATACATAGGTATGCAAAGCGAACGCGGCGAACTGAAACATCTAAGTAGCTGCAGGAAAATAAATCAACCGAGATTCCCAAAGTAGTGGCGAGCGAAATGGGATGAGCCTGCACGTTTTAGCATGACGGATAGTAGAAACCACTGGAAATTGGTGCCATAGAGGGTGATAGCCCCTTATACGAAATTCGATGTGTGGAACTAAGCGTGCGACAAGTAGGGCGGGACACGAGAAATCCTGTCTGAATATGGGGGGACCATCCTCCAAGGCTAAATACTCGTAATCGACCGATAGTGAACCAGTACCGTGAGGGAAAGGCGAAAAGAACCCCGGAAGGGGAGTGAAATAGATCCTGAAACCGTGTGCATACAAACAGTAGGAGCGGACTTGTTCCGTGACTGCGTACCTTTTGTATAATGGGTCAGCGACTTACATTCAGTGGCAAGGTTAACCGTATAGGGAAGCCGTAGAGAAATCGAGTCCGAATAGGGCGACAGTCGCTGGGTGTAGACCCGAAACCAAGTGATCTACTCATGGCCAGGATGAAGGTGCGGTAACACGCCCTGGAGGTCCGAACCCACTAATGTTGAAAAATTAGGGGATGAGCTGTGGGTAGGGGTGAAAGGCTAAACAAACTTGGAAATAGCTGGTTCTCTCCGAAAACTATTTAGGTAGTGCCTCAAGTATCACCATCGGGGGTAGAGCACTGTTATGGCTAGGGGGTCATTGCGACTTACCAAACCATTGCAAACTCCGAATACCGATGAGTGCGAGCTTGGGAGACAGACGTCGGGTGCTAACGTCCGGCGTCAAGAGGGAAACAACCCAGACCGCCAGCTAAGGTCCCAAAGATTGGCTAAGTGGAAAACGAAGTGGGAAGGCTAAAACAGTCAGGATGTTGGCTTAGAAGCAGCCATCATTTAAAGAAAGCGTAATAGCTCA
The DNA here is from genome assembly GCF_030846505.1 of Massilia pseudoviolaceinigra. NCBI lineage: Bacteria > Pseudomonadati > Pseudomonadota > Betaproteobacteria > Burkholderiales > Oxalobacteraceae > Massilia > Massilia pseudoviolaceinigra. The sequence goes on from NZ_JAVCWL010000104.1 coordinate 1,117, forward strand.
CTGATCGAGTCGTCCTGCGCGGAAGATGTAACGGGGCTAAGCCAGTCACCGAAGCTGCGGATATAT
>NZ_JAVCWL010000105.1:0-1174 GCF_030846505.1 Massilia pseudoviolaceinigra
CAAGAGGACGCCATTGCCGCACAGGTTCAGTCCTTGGCGCTGAAAGACAGCGTCGCAAAGGCATCGGCGGCGATGGACGACGAAATGTTCAGTCGCATCAACAACGAGACGAAGGCGCTCGACGACCAGACCAAGATGCTCCAGCAACAGGTCGAAACGTACGGGCTGACCGAGGTTGCTGTCGTCGACCTGGCGATTGCAAAAGCCCAGGCGGCGCTCGACGCCGGTCCCGCCACCTACGCTGAACTGTTCGCCTTGAACGAGCAGATTGCGAAGCTGGAAAAGATTAAGGAACTGACGGGCAAGAAGGTCGCGCTCGACCGGGGCGCCGGCGGCGTGGCGGCGGCCAAAGATCTGTTGGAAATCATGACCGCCATCGACGAGGTGACGAAATCAGCCGCAGCGGGCATGGCCGAATCGTTCGGCCGCGTCGGTACGGCCATTGGTGGGCTGACCACCGTACTGTCGGGCTACACACGCGCCCAGGCTGCCATCGATGCTGAACTGAAAAAATCGACCAAGGATGCTGGCGGCGACCAGGCCATGATCCAACGCGCCAACGCGATCGCCGCGCAGCGGTCCGCGCAGCTCCAATTGCGCTCGTATGGCGACATGGCCAGCGCCGCGAAGGGTTTCTTCAAGGAAAACACGGCGGGCTACAAGGTGTTGCAAGGCGCTGAGAAGGCGTTCCGCGCCTACGAAATGACGCTTGCAATCCAGAACATGCTGGCAAAGAGCGGGCTGCTGACCGCGTTCACGAGCATGTTCGTCACAAGCAAGGCCACCGAAACCGCAGCGACTGTCGCCAGCGTGGGACCGGACGTTGCGGCATCGATGGCGAAGGGCACGGCAGCGGCCGCTGTGGGCGTTGCCACGCAGGCGCAGGGCGAACCATACACGGCATGGGCGCGTATGGCCGCTATGGCGGCCGTGATGGCCACGTTGGGCTTCGCTGTTGCCGGGAGCAGCAGCAGTGGTGGTGGGCAGTCGGCCGCCGATGCGCAAAAGCTCCAGGGTACCGGGTTAGTCTTCGGCGATACCGAAGCAAAGTCGAATTCGATCGTCCGTTCGCTCGAGCTGCTGGAAGATCATTCCGGCAGCCTCATCCCAATCAATCGCGGCATGCTTGCCGCCCTGCGGTCCATTGAGGCGTCGATGAAAGGTCTGACGAATT
>NZ_JAVCWL010000106.1:0-1168 GCF_030846505.1 Massilia pseudoviolaceinigra
GGCGAGGACGTCAGCGAGCAGCTCGACGTTGAACCTGCCCGCTTCTTCGTGCACCACCACATCCGCCCGCAGTATGCCTGCCGCGCCTGCGACAGCGTGACCGCAGCGCCTGTGGCGCCGGTGATCATCGACGGCGGCATGGCCGCGCCCGGCCTGCTGGCCTGGATCGCCATCAGCAAGTTCGTCGATCATCTGCCGCTGTATCGCATCAACCAGATTGGCGAGCGCCAGGGCGTTCCACTGCCCATCTCGACGACATCGGACTGGGCCGGCAAGGTCGGCGTGGCGTTGCAGCCCCTGGCTGACAGGCTGGCGGAACTGCTGCGCATGCGACCGACCCTGCATGCCGATGAGACGCCGGTCAGGCAACTCGATCCCGGGCAGGGTAAAACCAAGCGTGCTTACTTATGGGCATACCGTTCCAACAGCTTGGACGAAGGTCCCCCTATCGTCGTGTTCGACTACCAGGGCGGGCGCGCCGGCGCGCATGCCCAGTCGTTCCTGCAACACTGGCGCGGACACCTGATGGTCGACGATTACGTCGCCTACAAGGCACTGTTCGTGCACGGCGTTACCGAACTGGCTTGCCTGGCCCACGTGCGCCGAAAATTCTTCGAGCTGCATGCGGCCAATGGCAGTCCGATCGCCGCCGAGGCCCTGCGCCGCATTGGGCTGCTGTATGCCATCGAGCGCAATGCGGTCGATGATTCGGCGCCGGCACGTCATGCTCGCCGCCAGAGTGATGCCAAGCCAGTCCTTGATGAGCTGCACGCGTGGCTCGTCAAAACCAGACCCGTCGTTGCCGATGGCAGCGGCACTGCAAAGGCGCTCGATCATGCGCTCAAACGGTGGCCGGCCCTGGTTCGCTATGTCGACAGCGGCACCTACCCGATCGACAACAACGCCGTCGAGAACGCCATACGCCCCATCGCCATTGGGAAAAAGAACTGGCTCTTCACCGGTTCGGAGCGCGCTGGTCGGCGCGCCGCTGCCATTCAAAGCCTGGTGGCCACCGCCAAACTCAACGGTATCGACCCCATGCGCTGGCTGACCGAAACGCTGGAAAAACTACCCACCTGTCCCAACAGTCAGATCGATTCGCTTCTGCCATTTGCTCAGATTACAGGGAAATAGATTCCGCTGGAAGGTGGGACGGTCGGATGCTTAC
>NZ_JAVCWL010000107.1:0-1164 GCF_030846505.1 Massilia pseudoviolaceinigra
ACAAGGTCCCGGATCACTCAAGCTTTTCCAAAAACCGACACGGCCGCTTTCGTGACCACGATGCATTTCGACAGTTGTTCGATTCGGTGCTGCGACGCTGTATGGCTGAAGGGCTGGTCCAGGGCGAAGGATTTGCCACCGATGCCAGCATGATCAAGGCTGACGCACAACGTCAACGTTGCCGGGTTGGCGAATCCGGTATTGACTGGGGCGATCCAGAGCAGGCAAGTCGGCCGGTGCGGGAGTACCTGGCTGCATTGGAACGGGCCAACCCGGTGCCTTCGATGCCGAAGAAAATTTCTCTCACCGACCCTGCTGCTACCTGGACTGCGGCTGCAGGTGGGCCGGCGATCTTTGCTTACTCAACGAATTATCTGATCGATTTGAAGAGCGGCATCATCGTCGACGTCGAAGCATCGCCAGTTAATAAAACTGCTGAAGTAGAAGCGACGAAAACGATGATTGAACGCGTCGACGAGAAGTTTGCGATTAAGCCGCAGCGTCTGGTAGGAGACACCAACTATGGTGTGGCTGCCATGCTGGGCTGGCTGGTCGATCAAAAGAATATTGCGCCACAGGTTCCTGTGTGGGACAAATCCGAGCATCACGACGGCACGTTTAGCCGTACCGATTTTACCTTCGACACCGAAAACAACCGGTATGTCTGCCCATCCGGTAAATATCTAAAAACGGCTCAGCGCAGCAAACAGAAAAATCCGTTTCGCTATCGCGCCAGCCTCTATGACTGCCGGGATTGCACGCTAAAGCCAAAATGCTGCCCCAACATGGCAATTCGCAAAATTGACCGCAGTCCGCAGGAACCTGCGCGCGACATTGCTCGGGCTATCGGCAAAACAGAAGCGTATCGCCAATCCCGGCGCGAGCGAAAGAAGGTCGAGATGTTGTTTGCCCACCTCAAACGCATCTTGAAAATGGGGCAGTTACGACTGCGTGGGCCCAGCGGCGCGCATGACGAGTTTCTGTTAGCGGCAACGGCACAAAATCTGCGTAAAATGGCCAAGAAGCTGTTCCCGCTGAATCAAAAAGCGCTCTTAGCGATAAGCTAGCCGAACCGAGCATTGGCTCTACCACCCATTCCTGCTGTACAGTTAGTTCAACAGAACTGCTCTGCTGTTGCGTTTAGGAGGAGTTTTTCAACGCAAT
>NZ_JAVCWL010000108.1:0-1140 GCF_030846505.1 Massilia pseudoviolaceinigra
TTCTCAAAGTTATCGAGACCAATCTCGCGACTACTCCATTGCTGCCGCAGGAAGCGCGGCCATGGCTAGCAGCATCGTAGCCTTTGTTGACTCGAATTCGATCGCGAAGGGAAGCATCGACGCGTCAAAGCAGGTGCGCTTCGAGTGCGACACGCTGATTCCAACGGGCACCGTTATCCCGTTGACCGTGCCGGCGGCTGGGGGGACCATCGCGCTGCTGTCTGACTTGCAGGAACTGGTGCGCGCAATGACCTTTTACGATTCCGGCACGAGCACTGCGGTGGCGTACGCCAACGGCGGAACGCAGCGCGTGGCACCAGCGTCGGGCGCCAAGACGATGAGCTTCACGGGGTGGCCGGCCAGCGGCAAGCAGGCGGTGCAATTTCTTGAGCTGGTAAATATCGGCCTTGGTGGCAATCCGGCGTGGCCTGCGGGCGCGCGGTTCATCCGGTACGATGGCGTGATCCAGACGACGGCAGCCGCGGCGAATATCACGTGGCAAACAGGCGGCACCGATTACGTCATGGTGTCTACGCGCGATGGCGGCACCACGCTCATCGTGTCCGTGCTGCGAGGCTGATCATGACGCCTATCGACGCCCGCCGCAGCGGGTTTTACGGGAAGCGCGCACGCACGCCCATGACTGCAACCTTCACCAGCAGCGGCACCTGGACGGCGCCGGCGTCGACCGCCATGGTCGACAGCCTGGTCGGCAAAGGCAGTAACGGCGGCGCGGCGCCGGTGCTCAGCGCCAGTGTCGTAGTCGCAACCGTTTTCTGGCATATCGGCAGCGGTGGCGCTAATGCTGGTATCTACGACTGGGCTTCCGCAACAAGTTCGGCGAACGCGCAGCGAATTGCGATTAATGCCGGTGGCAGTCCAAATTACACCTTCTACAACATCGGCCAGTTCTCGAATAGCACTTACACGGTTTCTACCGCACCATATTCCTTGTCGGGCGTGATCGCCGGATCGGCCACGATTTCCTATGAGCCTGGATGGCTGAGCAGTGGGAATATCGCTGGAGGCGGATCCGCACAATCTTGGTCGGCTACGGTGAGCTGGAACTACTACGGCTCGTCCACGAACGGCAGCAATAGTACCGCGCTCGGCTACACCTTCGCCGGCGGGATCAGCGGG
>NZ_JAVCWL010000109.1:0-1140 GCF_030846505.1 Massilia pseudoviolaceinigra
GTCTCAAAGTTATCGAGACCAATCTCGCGACTACTCCATTGCTGCCGCAGGAAGCGCGGCCATGGCTAGCAGCATCGTCGCCTTTGTTGACTCGAATTCGATCGCAAAGGGAAGCATCGACGCGTCGAAGCAGGTTCGCTTCGAGTGCGACACGCTGATTCCAACGAACACAATTATTCCGTTGGTCGTGCCGGCGGCCGGCGGCACCATCGCGCTGCTGTCCGACCTGCAGGAGCTGGTGCGCGCGATGACCTACTACGATAACGGCACGAGCACTGCGGTGGCGTATGCGAACGGCGGAACCCAGCGCGTGGCGCCAGCCTCTGGCGCAAAGACGATGAGTTTCACGGGCTGGCCGGCCAGCGGCAAGCAGGCGGTGCAGTTCTTGGAGCTGGTGAACATCGGCCTGGGCGGCACGCCGGCCTGGCCCGCCGGCGCTCGGTTCATCCGGTACGACGGGGTGCTCCAGACGACGGCCGCCACCGCGAATATCACCTGGCAGACAGGCGGTATCGATTATGTGATGGTCTCGACGCGCGACGGCGGCACCACGCTCATCGTGTCCGTGCTGCGAGGCTGATCATGACGCCTATCGACGCCCGCCGCAGCGGGTTTTACGGGAAGCGCGCACGCACCCCTATGACCGCTGTTTTCACCAGCAGCGGCACATGGACCGCGCCCGCATCCACCACGATGGTCGACAGCCTGGTCGGCAAGGGCAGCAATGGAGGCGCGGCGCCGGTGCTCAGCGCCAGTGTGGTAGTCGCAACCGTTTTCTGGCATATCGGCAGCGGGGGCGCAAATGCTGGTATCTACGACTGGGCTTCCGCAACGAGTTCGGCGAACGCGCAGCGAATTGCGATCAATGCCGGCGGCAATCCAAGTTACACGTTCTACAACATCGGCCAGTTTTCGAATAGCACTTACACGGTTTCTACCGCACCATATTCCTTGTCGGGCGTGATCGCCGGATCGGCCACGATTTCCTATGAGCCTGGATGGCTGAGCAGTGGGAATATCGCTGGCGGCGGATCCGCACAATCTTGGTCGGCTACGGTGAGCTGGAACTACTACGGCTCGCCCACGAACGGGAGCAATAGTACCGCGCTCGGCTACACCTTCGCCGGCGGGATCAGCGGT
>NZ_JAVCWL010000011.1:0-200580 GCF_030846505.1 Massilia pseudoviolaceinigra
CCTTGGCAGCGCTGGAGACTCACCGCTACGACCGATCGATGAAGCGATTTCCTAACAGTCTCGTGCCTAATTTTCCGTAACTCCTACAACCGGGGTCAGAGCTCAATTAAGAAACGTTTCGAGTCAGAGCTCTGACCCCGGTTCAGAAATAATGTTGGGGGACGGTCAGCGCGAGAGGCGGTATTGCTCGTACAGCTGTTCCATCGTGGTGCTGCGGGTGTCGGTTTGCAGCGGTGCGGGCGGGGAGTAGTTGACGAAGCGTACTACCCAGTCGGCCTCGTCGTCGCCAACGTCGAGCGCGTTGATGCAGCCGGCCGTTTGCGACAGCCCACCAAGAAACATGCGCTGCCCCGTCAGCGCCAACGATAAAATCGCGCAGTTCACGCCGCCATGGAGCACCAGCAAGGCCGTGTCCCAGTCGTCCTGGGCCCGCAAGCGCGTGACCGCCGGGTGGATGCGGTCCATCAGCTGCCCCACCGATTCGCCTCCCAGGAAGCGCTTGTCTTCGCCCACCATGCCTTCAAACGCACCGGTAAACGCGTCCTTGAGGTCGGCGTCGGCAATCGTCGACAGGCGCCCGCCGCGGATTTCTTCAAACTCGGGCCAGATCTCGATGTCGATCCCCTGGCCGGTCGCGCCCAGCACGCGGGTCGCCGTTTCCACCGTGCGCGGCAGGCCGGAGACGATCACACGGTCGAACTGGATGCCTTCGGCGGCGAAGGCTTGTCCGGCGGCACGTGCTTGAGCGCAGCCCTGTTCGTTGAGCGGTACGGTTTCGGGAAGAAAGGGTTTGCCTGCGGCATCGAAATAGGTAACGCTGCCATGGCGCATCAGGAAGATGCGCCGGCGCTGGGAAGTAGGAAGCATGGGTTCTTGTGGTCGGTTCAGAAAAACAGGGCGGTGCGGGTGACGATGCCGCCGGTGTTGGTGTACGGGGCGGTCGCGCGCACGGCGCCGGTGGTGGCGACGCCATCGTCGAGCTTGCTGTCGAGCTGCTGGGCGAAGGAGTCGGGGAGGTTGTCGAAGCGCAAGCCATTGCCGCTGCGCCCGCCCACCGCATCGTTGTAGATGTAGACCGCGCCGCCCTGGGCGCTGGTCATGAAATCGGTGGTGCCGTTGTAGGCGCCGGTGATGAAGCCGGACAGCGCCAGGTGTTGCGGCGCCGACAGGTATTCGGTGATCTGGCCGTCGCCGTTGCCGTTGGCCGTGGCGCCGGCCACGTGGGTGGTGGCCAGCACGTCGTCGCCGGGCAGGGCGCGGAATTTGTCCTGGTAGGCGTTCACCGCCGCCGACAGCGAGTTCGACTGCTGGATGATGTTCTTGACCTTGGCGCTGTCGATCAGCCCCTGTCCCTTGAGCACGCCGCCCAGCAGCAGGCCGATGATCACCAGCACGATGGCGATTTCGACGAGGGTGAATCCTTGTTGTCGTTGCATGGGGCTCTCTCTGTTGTGACGGCAGCTGCGTATTATTCTAGCGTATCAAGGATGGGCCCGGCGCTGGCGCGCCGAAATGTTGTGCAGGCGCCGTTCCAACAACGCCAGCTCGCGCGGATCGCTGACCTGGCCGCTGGCCAGCATGGCGCCGATCAGCGTCTTTGCACTCTCGTCCTCGCCCATGTCGTCGAGGATGAACAGCTCCATCTGGCGCGCCCACGCTGGCAGAACCGCGCTTGTCGCACGGGTGCGGATCGCGTGCGCATACTGGCGCGCCAGCGCGGGATCGTGCAGCCGGTGGCGCGCCACCAGCGCCGCATGCGCCAGCCACGGCCAGCGCCGGTCCGGGTCTTCGCCAAAACGCTGGTGGACGAAATCGAGCATGATGCGGGTGCGCGCCGGGTCGGCGCTGGCGCTGTACACCTGGCTCGCCGCCAGCAGCGGCGCCTGGCCGCGCGGGTCGAGGTCGACGATGCGCTCCAGCCAGGTGCGCAAGGCGCTGTAATCGATGGTGCCCAGCGGCGTGGCCGCCTCGTCCTGCCCTTGCACGTACAGGGTCATGGCCCTGGCCAGCGCCACCGGTTCGCCAAGGCTGGCCAGGCGCAGCACGGCCAGCGGCGGCGCTGGGCCCAGTCCGGCCGCAGTCGGGGGCTGCTGCGCGCGCACGGCCCGGTAGCCCACCTGGAGCGCGAGCGCGGCCACCAGCAGCAGCGTCACCGACAGCGGCACGCGCGCCATCACAGGTCCTTGCGGTAAAAATCGAACAGCGCGGCGGCCCCCAGCAAGGTGACATAGATCGCGCCCTGCGCCAGCAGGGGCGCGAGTTGCGCGCCGCCATACACCAGCCATTCGCTGCGCGTGAACTGGTCCAGGTGCGGCAGCACGGCCGCCAGCGCGTCGACGATCATGCGCGGCAGCTGCGCCGCATCCTGCGCCATGGCTTGCAGGCTGCCGATCGCCCGCGCCAGCAGATAGAACGCCAGCGTTGCCGCCAGCGCGGCCATGACCTGCCCGAGCGTGAGCACGCACAGCAGGCAGAACGCGGCGACGATCCACAGTTCGCACCACAGCGAGACCGCCCACGCGGCGCACCAGGCTGGCGGCGCGAGCATCAATGCCATCGCCCCGAACAGCAGCGCCGGCAGCAGCGCCACCAGACCGAATCCGGCCAGCTTGCCCAGCACGTAGGCGGCGCGCGGTATCGCCAGGGCGAGCAGCAGTTCCTGGCCCTTGTCGGCCGCCTCGCGCACCACGCTGGTGGCTACAAAACCTGCCATGAGCAGCACGCAGCACACCCGCAGCAGGGCGGCCAGCAGAGCCGCTTGCAGCGAGCCGCTTTCGGTCAGCGCCAGCTGGCCCACGAAGCCGCCCAGCGCGACCGCGCCGACGGCCAGGCCGCCCAGCACCCAGGCGATGCGGTTGCGCAGCGCTTCGAGCAAGGTGTATGAGGCAATCGTAAGGATGGGTCCCAGCATGGCCTAGCGCGGCAGCGTTCCGGCGGCAACCATGCGGTTGAACAGCACATTCGGCGAGAGCCAGATCACCAGGTCGTCGTACTCGCCGCCCGGCGCGGTTGGGCTCCCGCTCGGCGTGCGCGCAACGAAGGCGATGCCGGCGCTGCCGGCGTTGGTGCGTTCGTCGACGTTGGTGCTGCTCGTATCGAGGCTGCGCACTCCCGTGTCGCCAAAGCCGCCGGCGCCGTTTTTCCCGTGCGAGACGATCACCGCCGGAATGTCGTTGATGCCGGTCGCCGCCACCAGATTGCCGCGCGCATCGCGCGTGCCGATGGTGATGTCGCGCGCGGTCTGCAGCGTGAACATGGTCTGGCTGTTGCTGTACGCCGGAGTGACGCTGTAGTGGAACGCGCGTCCCCAGCTATCGAGCTTGGGCATACCCAGCGTGGCCCACGGCAGCACGCCCTGGCGCTTGCCGTCGCGGCAGGTGGCCCCGTTGCGGTCTTCCAGGCCGTTGACCGGCGAGACGGCGGGGCAGGGCAGGTAGCCGTTGCGCAGCGCGAAACCCATCAGCGCTTCGCGCGCTTCGTCCATGGTTTTCTGGGTGTCGCTGATCTTGCGCTGTTCCATCTGCACCGCCAGCGGGGTCAGTAACCCACCGATCATCAGCCCGACGATCACCAGTACCACCGCCATTTCGACCAGGCTGAATCCCTGCTGCGCGCGCGTCATGGCTTGTCGACGTCGGTGACGGTGCCGGCGTTCATGTCCACGCTTTGCCCGGGTTTGAGTACGACCTTCTGGCCCGAGGGCAGCGTCAGCGTCACGCGCGGCGCTTGCGCCGGCCCGCTGAAGCGGTTGCGCGCGCCTTCCTGCACCTCGTTATTCACCCACACGGTGGACTTGCCGCTGCTGCGCCGCACGAAGCCGTTCACGGTCAGCGGCTGCGGCACGGGCACCGCTTCCACCACCGGCACTGGCGGTGCGGCGACCAGGCCGCGCTGGACGTCGAGCTGGTGGCGTTCGCCCGGTGTCGTAAACAGGCGCCCCATCGGCGCCGTCTGGGCCTGGGCGGTGAGGGCGGCGAAGAGCAGCACGCATGCGGTAGCGGCGGATTTCATGGCCATCCCTTCGCGGGCGCGGACGCATTCTGCTGCGGCGTGGCGCCGAGCGTCAGCCAGACCAGGGTGCAGTTGGCGGTCAGGCGCGCCACCCCAATCGCTTCGGCCGGTACGTCGGTGCGTTTCAGCTTGCAGTCCTGGACCGTGAAGCGCCCGGCGCCGCGCAGGTCGTCGATGAAGTGGAACAGGTCCAGTTCGTGCACCAGCCCGAGTTCGACGCGCATGCGGCTGCCGCGCAGCTGGTAGTCGCCCAGGGCCATCGGGGCACTGAAGGCAAGCGCCTGCTGCGGTTCGATGTCGTAGCTGGCCGAGACCAGCTTGCGCGTGCCCTGGATCGATTTGATCGTCTCGATCCAGGCCAGCCGGTTTTCGTCGCCAATCAGGCCGCCCGCCTGCAGTTCCATGAAGCGTGGCTGGTAGATGGCGATGTCCTGTTTTTCGGATTCCACATTCTGGAAACGGCTGGCCGCCGCGCCACGCACCTGGGCCGCCTGCGCCAGCGATGCCGCCTTTTGCGCGCCGTACCAGGTGGCCGCGCCCACCAGCAGCACGGCGGCGCCCAGCACGCCGGCGCACAGCTTGGCGCTCGCCGCGATCATGCCGAGTTCGTCGCGCCAGGTGGGTACGCTGGCGTCGGCCGGCTTGGCGCGCAGGACGTTCGGCTTGGCCATCATGGTTTCCATGTCACGTTGATGACGAAGCGGGGCTTGACGCCGCTGTCGCCAGCGTCGGTCTTGCCGCTTAACTTGACGCTCTGGCGCACATCGAGCGGTGCTTCGACGATGTGCACCGCCACGCCGGGATTGCCGGCCATGTCGAGCGCGAACTGGTTCACGCTGTCGACAATGGCGCGGTAGTCCGATGGGCCGACCTCGATTTCGCCATCGATGCGCAGCACCTGCACCGGCGCCGACGGCAGGCCGACCACGCTGGCCGCGATCGGGTCGGTGGTGTCGCTGGTCGCTGGCGCGACCAGGCTGGCGCCGGCGCCAGTCTGGGCCAGCGCCGGCTGCTGCACCTGCCAGTCGAGCGCCAGCAGGCGGATCGCGGGTGCGCGTTCCAGCGAGCGGCTCACCAGCGCCACCAGCGGCGCCGGGGCGGGGGCGGTGGCGCCGAGCAGGCGGTCGAGCTGCACCGCGGCCTTCATGTTGGCGCTGCGCGCAGCCGTGGGCGGCAAGCTCGCCATGATGGCGCGGTAGCGCGCATCGTGCTGCGCCGCCTCGGCCAGCAGGCGCGTGGCTTCCTGGCCATCGAGCACGCTGCCCCACACGCTGGCGAGCAGCCAGACGGCGCCGACGGCGGCGATCGCGGCACTTGTGCAGTTGAGCGCCAGGCGCGCGCGCCAGATCTGGTAAAAGCGGCCGGCCGCGCCAGGCGGGTACTGGCTGGGCGGGGAGTCGCGGCCCAGCAGGCCAAGCAAAAGCTGTTCGGCCGTGTCCACGTCGCCGGCCAGTTTGAGGCGCGCGCAGGCGCTGTCGATGTCGATGAAGTGGTAGGCGAGTTCCTGATCGTCTTCGCAGCGCTGTTCCAGCGCCGCCACGCGCGCCGAGGGCGCGAGCACCACCACGTGCAGCATGTCGCCCCGTCCCAGCAGGCGGGTGCTGGTCAGGAACTGCTGCATCTTGGCCGTCTCTAACGCAGTGGCGTCGATGACATCGTCGTGCGCGGCCAGCACCGTCAGGCGGCTGAACTTCAGGTACGGGCCCTGGAAATAGCTCTGGCGCAGGCCGCCGCCCTGTTCGGCGATCAGCAGCAGATGGTTCTGGGCGATGCCCATGCACCGCACCAGCCGCGCCGACAGGTGGGCGGCCGAGTACAGGCCGGCCAGCGGGATTTTGTTCTGCTCCATCACGGCTACCCATGGCTGCACCATGGCGGCGTTGGTCAGGGCCGAGAACACGGTGTGGTCGTCGCGCCGGCCTTCGCTGTCGCGGTCCTGGATGTCGGCGTGGCGGAACGGCGTGTCGCGAAAGGCGTGCGAGAGGCGCCGTTCGACCAGGGTGCGCCCGGCGCGGCCGCCCACGTGCGGCAGCAGGCAGCGCTGGAAGTCTTCTTCGACCAGGTCGGCCACGAGGCAGGCGCGTGTGCCTTGCGCGCCATCGAGGTAGCGCGCGAAGGCGTCCATGCCGTCACGGTCGGCCAAAAAGCAGGGCCCGGGCGCAAGCGCCCCGGCGCGCCAGTCGAAGGCGCACAGCCGGTCGTTCGTCACATAGAATAATTGTTTGGGCAGCACTGCCATCCTTACGTTTTCAACTGGCTCATGGTGTCGTAGATCGGTCCCAGCACGGACAGCATGATCCATCCCAGCAGCAGGCCGAGCGTGACCGTCATGGCCGGTTCGATGAGCGATTGCACGCGCTCGATCATTTCCTTCACTTCGCGATTATAGAAGTAGCTGACGTTGCGCAGGGCGTTGTCGAGCGAGCCGGTGGCCTCGCCCACGCGCAGCATGCGCAGCACCAGCGGCGGGAAGATGCCGCTGTTCTGGAACGCCAGCGTGACGCTCTGGCCGTCCGAGATCAATTGCGCGGCGCGCTGCAGGCCGGCCGCCACCACGCGGTTGGCGACGATGCCTTCGGACAGGCGGATGCATTCGAGGATGGTGATGCCGGAGCCGTACATCAGACCGAAAAAGGTGGCGAAGCGCGCCAGGATGATCTTGTGCAGCACGGGCCCGATCAGGGGCAGGCGCAGTTTCAGGCCGTCGGCCAGCATGCGCGCGCTGTCGCTGCGGCGCAGCCATGCGCGTGCGCCGAACCAGGCCAGCAGCGGCAAGGCGAGCAAGATATACCAGTAGTGGATGAAGACATTCGAGACGGCGATCAGCGCCCTGGTATGAAACGGCAGCTCGCCGCCCATGTTCTTGATGAACGAGGTCAGTTGCGGCACCAGCACGATCATCAGGAAGAAGGTCACGCCCAGCACCACGACCGCGACCACGATCGGGTAGGTGATGATTTTCTTGGTCTGGGCGGCCAGTTCGTCCTGCCATTTCAGGCTCTCGGACAGGTTGCGGAATACCTCGGCCAGTTTGCCGCTCGATTCGCCGGCGGTAATGAGGCTGGTGAAGGTGTTGTCGAACACTTCGTCATGGTGGCGCAGCGCTTCGGACAGGGTCAGGCCGCCTTCGATCGACTCGATCAGGTCGGTGACGATTTCGCGAAAGCGCGGGTGGTCGGTGGAGTCGCGCAGGTCGCCCAGGCCTTCCAGGATCGGCACGCCGGCGGCGGTGAGCTGCTCCATGTGGAAGCAGAAGTTAATCAGGTCCGCGCGCCGCACCACGCGCTTGCCGAAGGCGACCGCTTTTTGTCCGGCCACGCGGAAGTCGATCAGGTCGAGCTCCATGCGGCGCAGGCGCAGTTCCAGGTCGGCGCTGTTGGTCGCGTCCATCGCGCCGGGCACCATCTGGCCGGCCAGGTCCATCGCGCGGTAGGCGTACAGCGGCATCAGGCCAGCCTGTCGGTCAGGTCGACCACGCGCGCCACTTCGTCGAGCGAGGTGGCGCCCTCCAGCACGCGGCGCATGCCGTCGTCGACCAGCGAGCGAAAACCGGCGGCGCGCGCGGTGTCTTTCAGCTCGCGCAGCGAGGCGCGGCGGGCGATGGCTTCGTCGATGTCGGCGTTCATCTTGAGCAGTTCCATGATCGCCATGCGGCCCTTGTAGCCCTGGTGGCCGCAGGCTTCGCAGCCGGCCGCCTGGCAGATGGTGGCGGCCGGGTCCTCGGCCGAGAGGCCAAGCAAACGGCGCTCCATCGCGTCGGCAAGCGATTCGGTCTTGCACACCTGGCACAGGCGCCGCACCAGGCGCTGGGCGATGATGCCGATGATGTTCCCGGCCATGATGTCGGGCAGGATGCCGATGTCGAGCAGGCGCGACACCGAGCCGATGGCCGAATTGGTGTGCAGGGTCGTGTAGACCTGGTGGCCGGTCATGGCGGCCGAAAACGCCATTTCGGCGGTTTCCTTGTCGCGCACTTCGCCCACCAGAATGATGTCCGGGTCCTGGCGCATCATCGAGCGGATGCCGTCGGCAAAACCCATCTTGGCCGACTCGTTGATCGAGGTCTGGCGGATCATGTTCATCGGGTACTCGACCGGGTCTTCCAAGGTCATGATGTTCACGCTCTCGGTGTTGATGTGGTTCAGGATCGAGTACAGGGTGGTGGTCTTGCCGCTGCCGGTCGGGCCGGTGACGAGAATGACGCCGTGCGGACGGGCGATCATCAGTTTGAGCAGGTGCAGTTCGTCCTCGCCCAGTCCCAGGCCGTCCAGCGGCACCAGTCCCTTCTGGCGATCGAGCACGCGCAGGACAAAATTTTCGCCGTGCGTGGTCGGTTGGGCCGAGGCCCGGAAGTCGATCTGGCGCCCCGAGAACTTGATCGAAATGCGTCCGTCCTGCGGCGCGCGCGATTCGGCGATGTTCATATTGCTCATCACCTTCAGGCGCACCGCCATCGCCGGCCAGTACGATTTGTGCAGGCTGCGGATCTGGCGCAGGATGCCGTCGATGCGGTAGCGGATGCGCAGAAAACTCTGTTCCGGCTCGAAGTGGATGTCCGACGCGCCGTTTTGCACCGCGTCGGCCAGCAGCGCGTCCATCAGGCGCACCATCGGCTGGCTGTATTCGTCGGTGGTGGCGGCCATGGCGGAGTAATTGACTTCGCCGGTTTCAATCTCGAGCAAAATGCCGTCGATCGAGAGCTCGAAACCGTAGTACTGGTCGATGGCGCGCGCGATGTCCGATTCGTTCACCAGCACCGGCGCGATCGTGATGCCCTTGACCAGCATGGCGCTGATCTGGTCCAGCGCGACGATGTTGCTGGTGTCGGCCATGGCCAGGATCAGGTTGTCGGTGTCGCGCTCGTAGACGATCGGGAATACGCGGTAGCGCTTGGCCACATCCTTCGGGATGAGTTTCAACGCGATGGCGTCGACCACCAGGCTGGTCAGGTCGGCGCTTTGCTGGTTCAGGTTTTCGGACAGCGCTTCGCGCACCGTCGCTTCGGTGACGAAGCCGAGCGTGATCAAGAGTTTGCCGAGCGGCTCGCTGCTGCGCTTTTGTTCGATCAGCGCGATGCGCAGCTGGTCTTCGCTGATGACCCCTTTCTGGATCAGCAGTTTGCCGAGAGGGAATTTTGCATGTTCCGACATGCGCTTATTGCCCGCCCAGTTCGCGTGCGCGGGTGGCGGCCGCGTTGCGGTCGAAATTGACGGCGCCGCGCTGCGCCAGTTCCACCGCGCGCTGGTAATAGGTCAGCGCCAGTTTGCCCTGGTTCAGGCGGTCCAGGCCAATGGCCAGGTTGAAGGCATAGTCGGCATTGTTGGGACTGGCGGAATAGGCGCGGAAATAATGCTGCTGGGCTTCGGGCCAGCGCCCCTGGCGCGCGTACAGATTGCCCAGGGCGAACAGCAGCGGGCCCGATTCCGGATTGCGCTCGACCACGCGGCGCAGGCGAGCTTCGGACTGGGCCGGGTCGCCCTGGCGCACGCTGGTCAGGCCGGCCAGCGCGTCGTTGTCGTGGGGATCGAGCTCGAGCAGGCGCGCGTAGATGCTTGCAGCCTGCTCGGCCTGGTTGTCGCGCGCGGCGAGGGCGGCCATGCCGAGCAGGGCGTCGCGGTTGTTCGCGTCTTGCCGCAGCACGGTCTGGTAGCTTTGGCGCGCGGCTGGCAGGTCGCCATTGTTGTAGGCCGTAAAACCGTTCTGGAGCGAGGGATTGATCTGCTCCGGCTTGCTGACGCGTGCCACGCGGATGCCGCTGCTGTCGGCCGGCGCTGCCGGCGCGCGCGCGGTGGACGGGCGCGGCGCAGCTTGAGCAGGAGGCTGTTGCTGCTGCTGCAACTGCTGCAGGCGCATCGCTTCGTCCGGCGGAATCTGGTCGCGCGACGAGGGCGCCGGCGCTTGCGCAACGTAGGGCTGGACCGGCTGCGCCGCTTGAATGGGGACGTCCGCACCGGGCTGGGCGGCGATGACGGCTACGCCGGGCGCGGCGGCGCCGGGGTCTAGCGCGGCGCTCTGGTTCTGGCCCGGCATCGGCACCATCGGCAGGTGGCGGCTGGAACCGGGACCGTACACGGCGTTCCAGTAAATATAGGCGAACACGGCGGCGATCAGCAGGGCGATGCTGCCGAGGACCGCAATGCGGATGGTGCGCGCGTCCATGCGCGCCATGGCGCGCTTTTGGGCCTTGACCCGTGGCGGCGGTGGCGGGGCGTTGCGCGCACGCCGTGGCGGTGGCGCCGGCGGTTCTGCCTGCGGGTCCGGAACGGCCATGCGCGGCGCCTCGGGCGCGAAATCGATGGACGGTTCGGCGCGCGCGGCGGCCGGCGCGGCGTCGAGCGGCGAGAGAGTCAGCGGTTCGGCCGATGCGGCCTGCTCATGCGGCGCCAGCGCCAGTACCTCGTCGTAGGCTTCGGACGGCTTGGCCAGTTCCTCGTCGGGCGCATGGTTTTGCTTGGCGCGCTCGGCTTTCTTGAGGGCCTGCATCAGGAGGCTCATGGTCAGTTCACCTTTGCGCGCACGGGTTCGGAGTACGGCTCGGACACGGCGCCGCTGGTGTCGGGCAGCAGGTAGCGGTAATCCTTGTAGTCGCCGTTGATGCTGGCATTCTTCACCACCACCGGCCGGATGAAGATCACCAGCTCCGTCTTGCTGACTTTCTCATTGCGGTACGAGAAGAAATTGCCGATCACCGGCAGCACGCCCGCGCCCGGCACCGCGTCCTTGGCGTTGTCGACCGAGTCCTGCATCAGCCCGCCCAGCACGGAAATGTCGCCGCTGTAGACCTTGAGGATGGATTCGACTTCGCGCGCCTGGATCACCGGCACCTGGCTGGTCACGTTTTCGGCGGCCAGCGCCGGGTTGGGGTCGGTCACGTAGCCGACGATGCGGGTGATCGTCGGGCGCACGTTGAGGGTGACTTCGTCCGAGTCGGCAATCTGGGGCGTGACGCTCATCACGAAGCCGACCGGCACGGTTTCGAGCTTCGATTCGTAGGTGGCGGGCGTGGTGACGTTGCCGTTCACGCCGATCACGGCGGGCGTGACCTTGATGGTGAAGAAGACGTTGTTGTCGACCACTTTCAGCATCGCGGTCTGGTTGTTCAGCACGCTGATCTTCGGGCTGGACAGCACTTTGACCTTGCCGAACGATTCGAGCAGCTGGATCGCGGTGGTGATGTTGCCCAGCGCCGAGGTGGGGTTGATGTAATTGATCGAAAACAGGCCCGGCGTGGTGCCGATGGCCACGTTCGAGCCGGGCAGCGTGCCGCCGACCGGTTTCTGGGTCAGGGTCAGCCCGCCGTGCAGGCGGCTCCAGTTGATGCCCTGCTGGTACTGGTCGGACAGGCGCACTTCGATGATGGTCGCTTCGATCAGCACCTGGCGCTTGGCGCTGCCGAGCACGATGTCGAGAAATTGCTGGATCTTTTCGTGCTGGCGCCCGGTTGCGCGCACCGCCAGCAGGCCGCCTTCGGCGTTGACGATCACCGACGGCGCGTTGCGCTGGCGCTCGCTGGACGAGGCGTTGAAGGCGGCCAGCACGTTGTCGGGCACGGCTTGCGGCGTGGGCTGGGCCGGCTGGCCCGGCTGCGGCGGGGCGGCGCCGGGCGCGGGCGGGGGCGCGGCCGACGAGATCGTGCTTGGCGCGTCGCCCAGCGTCGTTTCGCGCAGCATGTCGCGGATATTCTTTTCCAGGCTGCCCCAGAAATTGTTTTCCGAGCGGTTGGTGACCGAGGTGGTCGAATTATTATTGCCCGATCCGCCCGACGCGGCCGCGCCACCGCTGGTGCTGCCGTTGGCGTTGGTCAGCGTGGGGCTGCTGGAGCCGCCGCCGGTGGTCGAAATCTGGGTGGCGATGTTGACGCTGCTGTTGGTGCTGCGCGCCATGTTGACGTAATCGACCTTGTAATTACGCCACACCGGCGTATCCGGCAGCACCGTCAGGGTGGCGCCGTCGATTTCGTAGCGCATGTCCACCTGGCGCGAAATGCGGGTCAGCAACTGCGGCAGGGTCTGGTCGAGCGCGTTGAGGGTCACCGTGCCTTCGATGCCCGGGTGAATGTCGACATTCAGGCGGGCGTCGCGCGCCAGCGCAAACAGCAGCGACTGCACCGGCACCTTGTGCACCGTGACGCTGTAGGTTTCAGCCTTGGGCGTGGCTTTGGGGGGCGGCAGCGGCGCGCTGTGCATGACTGGGTCGGGAATCCGTCCGGCCGCCGGGGGCGCCTGCGTCACGTGCGACGGCGAACCGGGCAGGGTGGGCGTGGCACACGCGCTCAACAAGGCGCAACAGATGGCGGTGCCGGCGGTACTCCAGGGGAAAACGGATGTAGTGAGGGTCATTGGTGCGCTCGTGAGTGCCATGACACAATAATGGCGGAAAAGTAAGCGTGGGGCAATTGCTGCACGTCTAATGGAAGAAGATGCTGCGCGAAACGAGCCACCCCAGCAACGCCAGCATGGCCGCGCCGAGGCCGGCCAGGGCCAGTGTCCTGCCCGTGAGGCGGCCGCTGCCGGCAAAGGCGCAGTCGGCGATGGCCGCTTTGGCGTGGCGCGCTTCGACCAGGTCGGATTCGTCGATGTAGGCGGCCATCAGGGCTTTGTCCGCCAGGATATTGATACGGCGCACGATGCCTTGCGACACGCGCGCGATCTGTCTGGTTGCGGCGGCGCTGAACACGGCCGGGCCGTTGTAGCCGGCCGCATGCAGGCGGAATGCCAGGAAGTCGGGAATCACGTCGGGCGGCATGGCCGGCACCACGAAGTTGTGGGTGATGCGTTCCTTGAACTGGCGCATGCTGGCCAGGTTCAGGTGCTCGTCGAGCTCGGGCTGGCCGAACAGCACGATCTGCAGCAGCTTGTGGCGCGCCGTTTCCAGGTTGGAGAACAGGCGCACCTCTTCCAGCGTCTCGAGCGGCATGGCCTGGGCTTCCTCGACCAGCAGCACGACCTGCTTGCCGGCGCTGTGGCGGGCGATCAGGTCGGCCTGCAGCATGCGCGTGACTTCGTCGATGCGCTTGCCGGTCACGTCCAGTTCGAGTTCGCCGGCGATGGCGTAGGCGACCTCGGTGTTTTTCAGGGTGGGATTGGCCAGGTAGATGACGTCGATGTGCGGCGGCAGCTGGTTTTCGAGCATGCGGCACAGCATGGTCTTGCCGCTGCCGACTTCGCCCGTGACCTTGATGATGCCTTCGCCGTGTTCGACCGCGTAGAGCAGGGCGTCGAGGATCTCGCCGCGCGTATTGCCGGCGTAGAAGAAAGCGGGGTTGGGCGTGATGCCGAAGGGCGACTGGTGCAGGCCGAAGTGCTGGTGGTACATGGCGTTTAGTGCACGCATGCGAGGAAGGCCTGTTCCAGCGTTGCCGCGCCGTAGGCATCGCGGCAGGCAGCGGGCGTGCCGATGAAGCGCAGCTGGCCGCCGTGCAGGATGGCCATGCGGTCGCACAGTTCTTCGATGTCGGCCAGTGCGTGCGAGCTGAAAAACACGGTGGCGCCCTGGCTGCGCGCGTGCGACAGGCGCTCTTTCAGGCGGGCGCGCGCTTTCGGGTCGAGGCCGCTCATGGGCTCGTCCAGCACGTAGGCTTGCTTGTCGGCGAGGAAGCAGGCGGCCAGGCCGAGTTTCTGGGTCATGCCCTTGGAGTGCTTGCGTACCGGCATCGAGAGCGCCGCGTGGTCGAGGTCGAGCGCGTCGAGCATGGCGTGGGCGGCGTGGACGTCGTAGGCGTTGCCGTGCAGTTTGGCCATGTATTTCAGGAATTCGGCGCCGGTCAGGTAGTAGGGCGGCATGAAGCGTTCGGGCAGGAAGGCGAGCGGGCGGCGCGCTTGCGCCAGGCGGTGGCCTTGGCCGAAGATCTCGATGCTGCCGGACTCGAACGAGACGAAGTCGAACAGGCATTTGAGGAGGCTGGTCTTGCCGGCGCCGTTCACCCCCACCAGTCCCACGCATTCGCCGGCCGCGATGTCGAGGTCGATGCCTTCCAGCACCGGGGTGCCGGCGTAGCGTTTGACTAACTGGCGAAAGCGCAGCGCGGGTGTGCTCATGTTGGCAATGTTGGCAGAGGTGGCAAGGTGGACAGGGAGCGACGCTCCGACTGTAGCGCATTCAGTGTCGCTTGCACAATGGTTGCACGTTAGTACGACACAAAATCATTGTGAATGTAAAAAACGAGTGTTTCTGGAATAGAATAGTTCGACGGCTTTCTGCGTGAGCCGTCGCTCCCGCGCCAAGGCGGCACTCGGCAGGGGGCCAAGTTTGGCTGCTCAGTCGGGAAACGAACTTGGATTCCTGCGGGGGCGCCGAGCCCTGCGCGGGAATGACGGTTTTACGGTTAACGATGATCGGCTTGGTTGCGTCCACGCCAGCGCTCGCAGCCACGGTCTTATTCACTCGACAAGCAAACCAACAAGGGTCTTCATGGCACGCCCAGAAAAAGTCCGCCTCGGCGAAATCCTCGTCCAGCAAAACCTGTTATCCGAAGAACAGCTGGGTGCGGCGTTGCAGGATCAGAAACGCACCGGCCGCAAACTGGGCCGGGTCTTCATCGAAAACGGTTTCGTGACCGAGGAACAGATTTCGGGCGCGCTCGCCAAGCAGCTCGACATTCCGTACATTAACCTCAAGTTTTACAACACCAACCCGGACATCGTGCGCCAGTTGCCGGAAACCCAGGCCCGGCGTTTCCGCGCCATCGCGCTGGAAGACCGGCGCGGCGCGCTGCTGATCGGCATGTCCGACCCGACCGACCTGTTCGCCTACGACGAGATCGCGCGCCTGGTCAAACGTAATATCGAGCTGGCCGTGGTCAATGAAACCGAGGTGCTGGCCGCAATCGACCGCATCTACCGCCGCACCGACGAGATCACCGACTTCGCGCGCGAGCTGGAACAGGATCTGGGCGACACTTTCGTCGACTTCGGCACCCTGGCCGCCAATCCGAACCTGGAAGAGGCGCCCATCGTCAAGCTGCTGCAATCGGTGTTCGACGACGCCACCCAGGTGCGCGCCTCGGACATCCACATCGAGCCGCAGGAAACGCGGCTGCAGATCCGTTTCCGCATCGATGGCGTGCTGCACTTGCAGACCGAGGCCGATATCAAGATCGCCACGCCGCTGGCGCTGCGCCTGAAACTCATGTCCGACCTCGACATCTCCGAAAAGCGCTTGCCGCAGGATGGCCGCTTCGCCGTCAAGGTCAAGCAGCAGCGCATCGACGTGCGCATTTCGACCATGCCGACCCAGTACGGCGAATCGGTCGTCATGCGGCTGCTGAACCAGGGCGGCACCACCCTGCGGCTGGACGCGATCGGCATGCCGGCGCGCCTGGTGGAAAAATTTCGCGCCATCGTGCAGCGCCCCAACGGCCTGGTGCTGGTCACCGGCCCCACGGGGAGCGGCAAGACCACCACCCTGTACAGCGCGCTGGCGGAACTCAATTCCGTCGAGAAAAAGCTGATCACGGTGGAAGACCCGGTCGAATACCGTCTGGCCGGCATCAACCAGGTCCAGGTCAACGAGAAAATCGACCTGTCGTTCGCGCGCGTGCTGCGCTCGGCACTGCGCCAGGATCCCGACATTGTGCTCGTCGGCGAGATGCGCGACCAGGAGACCGCCCAGATCGGCCTGCGCGCCGCCATGACGGGTCACCTGGTGCTCTCCACCTTGCACACCAACGATGCCGCCAGCACCCCGCTGCGCCTGATGGACATGGGTGTGCCGCGCTACATGGTCGGCAGTTCGCTGCAGGCGGTGCTGGCGCAGCGCCTGGTACGGGTGATTTGCGAAAGTTGCACCACCACTTACCAGCTCACGCCAACCGAACGCGAGTGGCTGCGCGCGGAATTGCACGAGCATGCCGAGACCACCCAGTTTTTTCACGGCAAAGGATGTTCGCATTGCAACGGCATGGGTTACCGCGGCCGGACCGGCGTGTACGAGCTGCTGGAAATGACGCGCGCCGTGGTGGACGCGGCCAACCACCCCGATCCGGCCCACTTCCTGAAAGCGGCGCACGCCGAGATGCAGGGCGAAACCTTGCGCCGCCACGCCGTGCAGCTGGCCGTGCAGGGCCGCACCACGGTGTCCGAAGCGATGCGCATCAGTAACCAGATCGAGGAATAAACCGTGCCGTTCTTCGCCTATAAGGGACGCAACGCCAAAGGCGAGCTGATGCAAGGCGTGCTGGAGGGCGCCGACAGCGGGGCCGTGGCCGATCAGCTGTTCGGCAACGGCGTCACGCCGCTCGAGATCAGCCCGACCAGCCGCGCCGTCACCAGCAGCGGCGAGGAAGAGAGCTGGCTCGACCGCATGTTCGAGAAAAAAGTCACCTCGATGGATGTGCAGTTGTTCAGCCGTCAGCTCTACACCTTGCTCAAATCCGGCGTGCCCATCATGCGCGGGCTGGCGGGGTTGCAGGAATCGGCCATCAGCAAGTCGTTCGGCAAGGTGATCAAGGATTTGCGCGAGTCGCTCGATTCCGGACGCGAGCTGTCGGCGGCCATGCGCCGCCATCCGGACGTGTTTTCCAATTTTTACCTGTCCATGGTGCGCGTGGGCGAAATGACGGGGCGCCTGGAAGACGTGTTCCTGCGCCTGTTCGACCACCTCGAATTCGACCGCGACATGCGCGAGCGGGTGAAAACCGCCACGCGCTACCCGATGTTTGTGATGATCGCCATGCTGCTGGCGATGATCGTGGTGAACATTTTCGTCATTCCCCAGTTCGTGAAGGTGTTCGAGAGCTTCAATTCGCAGTTGCCGCTGATGACGCGCATCCTGATCGCCAGCTCGAACTTCATGGTGCGCTTCTGGCCGGCGCTGCTGGGCTTCTCGGTGGTGGCGTTTTTCGGCTGGCGCAGCTACATCAATTCGACGGAAGGGCGCATGTGGTGGGACCGGGTGCGCCTGCGCATCCCGATTGCCGGCAAGATCATCCTGAAAGGCACCATGGCGCGCTTTGCGCGCAGCTTCGCGCTGTCGATGAAGAGCGGGGTGCCGATGGTGCAGGCGCTCACGGTGGTGTCGCAAACGGTCGACAATGCCTATCTGTCCTCGCGCGTGGAGCAGATGCGCGATGGCGTCGAGCGCGGCGAGAGCATCTTGCGCACGGCGGTGGCGGCCGGGGTGTTTACCCCGATCGTGCTGCAGATGGTCGCGGTGGGCGAGGAAACCGGCTCGCTCGACGACCTGATGGATGAAATCGGCCAGATGTACGAGCGCGAAGTCGATTACGAACTGAAAACCCTGTCGGCCCAGATCGAGCCGATCATGATCGTGTTCCTGGGGGCGATGGTGCTGGTGCTGGCGCTGGGCATCTTCCTGCCGATCTGGGATCTGGGCAAAGCCGCTTTGCATAAATGAGACAGATTGCCACCCCGCCAACGTTGTCATCGGGGTGCTCGCGCCGGGGCGGCTTTTCGCTGCTGGAAATGGCGGTGTGCACGGTGGTGATGGCGGTGTTGACTGGTGTGCTTTTACAACGCTTGCTCTACTATCGCGAACAGGCCGAACTGGCCGCCGTGGAACAGCTCGCCGGCGTGCTGCGCAGCGCGCTGGTGCTCAAGATCGGCCAATTGCAAGCCCGTGGAAAAGAGGCGGAAATTCCCTCTCTCATTGGGAAAAACCCGATCGACTGGCTGGCTGAAAAGCCGCGCAATTATGCCGGCGAATACTTCGCGCCGACTCCGGCCCAGGTCGGTCCCGGCAACTGGTATTTCGACCTGAAAACCAAAACCTTGGTGTACTTGATAAGTGGGGAAAAAAAATTTCCACGTGGCACTGCGAAGCGCATCGACTTCAAGGTAGAATTCACTCGCTTGCCCACAATCCCCGCCAAGCAGAGTGGTACGTCAGAAACTCGGACCGTTGCCCTTACTCAAGTTAATAGTTAAACCGCCGTTAAAGAATACGGTAGTCGTGTTTCTGTTACGCACCTCATATTTCACTGCTTAAATCGAATTTGGAGATCCACATGAAAATGCAATCCCACGGTAAGTTCATTCGCACTGCTCAAGCTGGCTTCACCCTGATCGAACTGATCGTTGTGATCGTCATTCTCGGTATCCTCGCCGCCACCGCGCTGCCAAAATTCGCCGACCTCGGCGGTGACGCCCGCGCTGCCACCATGAAGGCGGCCAAGGGTTCGCTGGAAGCCGTCTCGGCCATGGTGCACGGCAAGTACCTGATCGCCCCAACCGCCACCGTGTCGCTCGAAGGTACCTCGGTGACGGTCGCTAACGGCTATCCTACCGGCAATGCCGCCCTGCTCGAAGCAGCCGGCCTGAAAGATACCGACTACCAGCTGATCACCACCGCGCAAAGCTCGGCCAATACGCCGACCACCATCGCCGGCGAAGTGGCCATCGTGCCGCTGAGCGTGTCGGGCACCCCCAAGGGCTTGAACTGCTACGTGCACTACAAGCCGGCCGTCGCGGCAGTGGCCCCGGCCACCGATGCGACCCCGCCGGTGATCACCGTCAAAGCCACATCCTGCTAAGCCGTACCGAGTGACTGGCGGACTAGCGCACGGAACGACGGGCATCGCGGCCAAGGCCGCTGTCCAGTGCGCCAGTCCTGCCGGCAACTTCTCCATGAGCGGTATCCTCCGGCGCCACGGCAAGCACCTCCAGCAGGGTTTCACGCTGGTCGAGCTGATCACCGTCATGGTGATCGTCGGCGTCCTGGCCGCCGCCGCGGCGACCCGCTATTTCGACCGCGCCGTGTATGATGCGGCCGCCTTCACCGAACAAGCCCGCTCCCTGGTCCGCTACGGCCAGAAAGTGGCCGTCGCCCAGAACCGTCCCGTGTTCGTGCGCCTCGACGGCAACAGCGTGGCCCTGTGCTTCGTGTACGTGGCCGACGGCAGCTGTCCCGCCGACCAGCGCGTGATGTCTCCCTCCGCCAACAATACCGCCAGCACCAATACGCTGGCCCGCTGCGCCAATTCGACCAGCTGGGCTTGCGAAGGCAACCCGCCCGGCGTTACCTATGCCACCAGTCCCGCGACCGCTTTCTTTTCCTACGATGCGCTGGGCCGTCCCGCCAACGTGGGCGCGGATGCGTTTGCCAGGTTGACCATGACCGTCAAGTCCGGCGCCAGCAGCGTCGCCCGGGTGGTGGAAGCCGATACCGGCCATGTGCACTGAGCGCGCCGCTACCCGCCCGCGCACCCTCGCTTACCAGCGCGGCATCAGTTTTGTCGAGCTGATCATCTTCATGGTGATCATCGGCGTCGGCCTGGCCGGCATCCTCAACGCCATGAACCTCACCACCCGGGTCAGCGCCGACCCGCTGGTGCGCAAGCAGGCGCTGATGCTGGCCGAAGGCTTGATGGAAGAAGTCCAGCTGGCCCGCTTCACCTTTTGCGACGCCACCGACGAGCAGGTCGATTCGGCCGAGAGCGCGGCGATCGGCCCAACCGGCTGCGCCACCCTGGTCGAGAACGTCGGCAACGAAGCCGGCGGCACGCGTCCGTTCGACAACGTCAACGATTATGTGGCCGCCTACGGCAGCGCCACCGAAGCGTTCCTCACCTCCGCCAAGCTGAGCGACGCGGCCGGAATGGAAATCCCCTTGCCGGGCTACACCGCCAGGCTGACCGTGACGCCCACCAACCTGCTGGGTCCGGCCGGAGCCGGCCTGCCGTCATCGGAAGCCTTGTGGATCCGGGTGGCGGTGTCGTACAACAATGTCGAGACGGTGGTGCTGGACGGCTACCGCGCGCGCTACGCACCGAATTCCCCGCCATGATGCCGCCACGTTCACGTCAAGCAGGCTTTACCCTGGTCGAGGCGATCGTCGTGATCGTCATCACCGGCATTTTGGGCGGCATCGTCGCCACCTTCCTGCGCCTGCCGGTGCAAAATTATGTCGACAGCGCCGGCCGCGCCGAGCTGACCGACGTGGCCGACACTGCCGTGCGGCGCATGGTGCGCGAAATCCGCCTGGCGCTGCCGAACACGGTGCGCGTGACGGGTCCCTCGAGCGCGGCCGGTACCTCGATCGAATTCGTGCCCACCAAGACGGGCGGGCGCTACCTCGCCGCCGAGGATGTCGAATCCGGCGAACACCTGAACTTCGCCGTCGCCACCGACGTCAACTTTCGCGTGGTCGGCCCGTTGCAGGGCGGGACCCAGCAGATCGTGGCGGGCGACACGGTGGTGGTCAACAACATGGCCGTCGAAGGCGATCTGGCCAATGTGTACGCGGCCGCGCCGACCAACCGCGCCCAGGTGACGGCGGTGGACGCCACTAACAAGCTGGTCACGCTGGCGGCCAATCCGTTCGCGGCGCAAAACCCGCCCCTGGCCCATCCGCTGCACCGCTTCCAGGTCATCGGCCAGCCGGTCACCTACAGCTGCGCCAACGGCATGCTGTACCGCCACGCCAACTACGGCTTCAAGGCGGTGCAGGAGGCGGTGCCGAGCGCCGCGCCGGCGATCCTGGCGACCAACGTGGCATCCTGCGAATTCAATTATTTCTTGGTCGGCAACACGCGCTCGGCGCTGGTGCGCCTGACCCTCACCCTGCACCGGGCCAATGGCAGCGACGGCCCGATCCGCCTGATCCAGCAGGTGCACGTGGATAACAACCCATGAAACGCTTTCCCAACCTGGAGCGCATGCGCGGCGTGAGCCTGGTCACCGCCATTTTCCTGCTGGTGGTGCTGGCCGGGCTGGCGGTGGCGATGGTGACCCTGGCCACTAGCGCCCAAACCAGTTCGGCGCTCGACTTGCAGGGCACGCGCGCCTATTTGTCGGCGCGCGCCGGCGCCGAATGGGGCGTGTACCAGGTCACGCGCGCCAATGGCGCCTGCGCCACCAGCACCTTCCCCATGCCGGCCGACAGTACCCTGGCGCGCATGAAGGTCACCGTGATCTGCACGCGCACCTTGGATACGGTCAGCAAGCTGCAGCGCTACACGGTCCGCAGCACCGCCTGCAACACGCCGGGCACGGGCGCTTGCCCGAGTCCGACCAATAACATCGACTATGTGCAGCGCGTGGTGCATGTCGAATTGAGCGAGCCGGGGCAGCCATGACGCAGCGCATCGACAGGTTCTGGCGCGCCGCGCTGGCCATGGGGTGCGGCGCCGGCCTGCTGCTGGCCAGCCTGCCGGCCCGGGCCGACACGCCGATCGCCCTGTTCAAGAGTTATGCCGGACGGCTGAACTTTACCGGCACGCAAAAAACCATGCGCACGGGCGCCAACGGCAGCAATCCTTGCAACATCACCAACAATGCGCTGGTCGCCAAGCTGACCGGCATTCCCGCCACCGCCAAGATCGTCAGCGCGCACCTGTACTGGGCCGGGTCAAGCAGCACGCCCGACTATGGCGTGAGCATGGATGGCGTGGCGCTGAGCGCGCCGGCCAACCGCCGCTTTACCACCGCGACCATCGGCTACAATTATTTTTCCGGCGCGGTCGACGTGACGGCGCAAGTGACGGCCAAGCGCAATGCCGACTACGCGTTTTCCAACCTGACGATCACCAACGGTACCCCGTACTGCGCGGTGGAAGGCGTGGTGGGCGGCTTTTCGCTGGTGGCGATCTACTCGGATCCGAACGAAGCATTTCGCGTCCTCAACCTGTACGAGGGCTTCCAGTACATCCGCACCTTCGGTACCGACAATATCAAGGTGAGCCTGAACCTGAGCAACTTCAGGACGCCAACGCCGCTAGGCAGCGCCACCGGCCGCATCGCCCACGTGACTTGGGAAGGCGACAGCTCGCTCTCCGGCGGCGGCGAGAACCTCAAGTTCAACGGCGGCGAGATGGTCGATGGCGCCAATCCGACCGGCAACCAGTTCAATTCCACCAGCAATATCGGCGGCACGGTCGACAACGCGTCGTACGGGATCGACTTCGATTCCTACCTGCTGGCCAGCCCCAGGCTGTTTGCCGGCCAGACCACCGCCACCATGCTGTACGAGTCCGGTCAAGACATGGTCTTGCTGAACGCTGAAATCGTCTCGGTGCCGAACGTCGACGTGGCCGACCTGTCGCTGGCGATTGCGCTCACGGGGACGCCGGCGCGCGGCAACAACGTCAACCTGGTGCATACCGTGACCAACCAGGGCCCCTTGCCGGACGCCGGGCCGATCACGGTGAAGCATACCCTGGCCAATGGCCTGACCTATCTGTCCTCGTCCGGCACCGGCTGGAGCTGCAGCGCCAGCGGCCAGGTGGTGACCTGCACCAGCGCCGAAGCGCTCGAGGTGGGCGAGTCGGCACCGGCGCTGTCGATCACGGCCAGGATCGGCCTGACGGCGCCGAACAGCATGACCAGCAGCGCGACCGCCAGCGGCTTGCAGTTCGATAATGACATGGGCAATAACAGCGCCAGCAATACGATCACCTTCAGCAGCGCGCGCTATGTGTTCACTGACAATCCGTGCGAAGTCGGGGTTGCCTTCGGCACGCCCGGTAAATGCAATCTGCTCAGCGTCCCGACCTTGCAGGCGGGCGTGCAGTCGCCCGTGTATGTGACTTTTGTGGATAGCAACTTCAGACCCGCCTTGCCGCCGTCGACCACGCCGACCCTGCAATTCTCGTTTCGCTGCGTTAATCCGACCACCAGCGCCGGCGGGGTGGCCAGGCTGAAGGGCGTGGCGCTGAAAGCCTGCATTTCGAGCACGGCCCTGCAAAGCGCGACCCAGTGGCAAGGAATCGCCATGGCGTTCGCGACCGGCGCGCCAAGCAGCACGCTGATGCAGTTTGTGTACGGCGACGTCGGGATGATCGAATTGTTTCTATCGGAAACGGCTTCCGCCGTGGCCCTGACCAGCACCAGCGGGCAGTTCGTGGTGCGGCCGTATAAATTTGCCCTGAGCACGCCGCTGAGCAACCCCGCCGGCGCGGTCGCCGCCGACGACATGACGGCCGACATCGGCCGTTTCTGGAAGGCCGGCGCCGGTTTTACGCTGAACGTGGTGGCGCAGGCGGCGGACAGCACCCCGACTCCCAATTTTGGCAAGGAAACCACGCCGCAGGAAGTCGAGCTGCTCACCACGGCGACCATCGATTCCACCAATTACGCTATTCCCGGCGACACCAATTCGGAAACCTTGCCCTTCGCCGAGATGCAAACCGGTCCGGGCGACCCGGTGCGCAAGGTGGAAGGCAATTTCGGCGCCTTCAGCGCGGGCGCGGCCACGGGCAGCAATTTCACGTTCGCCGAGGTCGGCATCGTCAACGTCAACGTGCACATGAAAAGCGGTAATTATCTCGGTGCCGAGGATGTCGCCAGCGACGGCGTGGCGCTGGGCCGTTTTTATCCGGACCATTTCCGTACCACCGTGCCGATTGCGATCACCTGCGCCGCGCAGCATCCGCTCAACTGCCAGAATATCGGCCTGCATTACTCGAAGCAGCCGATCCAGACCATCGTGACGGCCTACAACGCCGCCGGCGAGATCACCAGGTTTTATCAGGGCAAGTTCGTGAAGGCGCCCAAGCTATTGCCATACACCGCCCTGGGCGGGCTGACCCAGTCGCCTTCGGGCACGCTCACCCCGAGCCCGATCGCCAACGCCGCCACCGTCTTCGTGCAGGGCAGCGGCACCGCCTGGCCCAGCTTCGATTTTGCCGCCGCCAGCATGGCGCCGGTCGATATTTACCTGCGCGCCAGCGACGCCGACCTGGTGACCTCGGGCCGCTCCGGCCTGTCGGTCGAGGGCGCCACCAAGATCGTGCGCGGGCGCCTGCTGATCGAAAACGCCTTCGGTTCGGAGCTGCTGGCGCTGCCGGTGGTCATGCGCGCCCAGTATTGGAGCGGCACCAGCGCCACCGACGGCCGCTGGGCCGACAGCCGTACCGACAGCATCAGCATTGTCGCCACGCCGGCGCCCGCCTCGGGGGTGGTGACGTTCCCGCACAGCGTCACCGCCGCCCAGCTGCTGCTGAGCTATTCGCAGTGCCTGAAAAGCATGGCTGCGTGCAGCGCGGCGACGCCGTTTCCTGATCCTAAGTCCACGCTCGCGAGCGCGTCGATGGTCAACGGTCTGGTGAAGTTCAAGTTCGCGCCGACCAACAAGACCGGCAGCGTGAACGTGAGCGTCGGCCAGCCCGTGTGGCTGCCGCCGGCGGCCGGCAAACTGACCTTCGGCGTGTATAAACCGACCCCATTGATCTACATCCGCGAGGTTTTCTGATAGGGGCGCGTAAAGAACATTCCATCCTGCTATGCCTATGCGGTGGAAATAAGACGGTTTCTGTTGCCGAACGCAAATTTCGTGTTAAATCACGGTGAAACTTGAATATAATCAAGACGCTACCGTGCGAACTTCGCGCGCGGTATTGATATAGATTGCGGGCATGGGATTTTTCTCGAGATCAAAGAAGAAGGATGGCTTGCTGGCGATCGCCCTGCATGGCGAGGGCGTGTTTGCCGCCCGCGTCAAGCGCCAGGCCGAGGGCATGCCGCGCGTGACGCTGGCCTCGTTTTATCCCGCCGAAAAGAGCACCGGCCCGGACATGCTGGAAAAGACGGGCAAGGACTTGCACGCCGGCAGTTTCCGCTGCACGACCATTCTCGGTGCCGGCGAATACCAGTTGCTGTCGGTGGAGTCGCCCAATGTGCCGGCCGACGAGCTGCGCACCGCCGTGCGCTGGCGCCTGAAGGACATGCTCGACTTTCCCGCCGACCAGGCCAGCATCGACGTGCTCGACATTCCCACCGATAAAGCCCAGGGCCGCAGCCAGTCGCTGTTCGCCGTGGCCGCGCGCAACAGCCTGATCGAAACGCGCCAGAACCGCTTTGTCGACGCCGGCGTGCCGCTGGCCGTGATCGACATTCCCGAAATGGCGCAACGGAATATCTCGGCCCTGGTCGAACCGGAAGGGCGCGGCGTGGCCATGCTCTCGTTCAGTAACGAAGGCGGCTTGCTGACAGTGACCTACAACGGCGAGCTGTACCTGGCGCGCCGCATCGATGTGACGCTCGAACAATTGCTCGACAGCGATCATGATCGCAAGCACGTGTGCTACGACAAGATCACCCTCGAACTGCAACGCTCGCTCGACCATTTCGACCGTCAATACAACTTCATCAATGTCTCGAAACTGGTGCTGGCGCCGACCGGCGCGAGCGGCCTCGACGAATACCTGTCCAGCAATCTGTACACCAAGGTCGAATCGCTCGACCTGGCCACGGTGCTGGACCTGGGGAGCGTGCCGGAACTGGCTGCGCTTGCCCAGCAGCAGCGCTTCTTCCTGACCTTGGGCGCGGCGTTGCGGCAAGAGGAGGCCGCCTCTTGAGCCAGCAGATCAATCTATTCAACCCCGACTTTCTCACGCAGAAGAAGATCTTCACGTCCGGCGCCATGCTGATCGCGCTCGGCGTGCTGGTGGCCGGCGCGCTGGCGCTGGTGTTGATGGGGCGTCACAGCGTGCGCGCGCTCGAAGCGGAAGCGGCGGCCGGCGCCGAGCAGCTCGAACTGAAGAAGGCGCGCCAGGCCACCGTCATGGCGGAATTCGCCCCGCGCCAGAAAAGCAAGCAACTGGAAAACGAGATCGCCAGCGCCGAAGCCGACCTGGCATCGCTCAACGCGGTCGCCTCGATGCTCAATAGCGACACGATGGCCAACTCGCGCAAGGGTTTTTCGCGCTATTTCAAGGCGCTGGCACGGCAGTCGGCGGGCGACCTGTGGCTGACCGGAGTGCGCATCGGCGGCGTCGGCTCGCATATTGCCTTGCAGGGCAGGGCGCTCGACGCCAACCTGGTGCCGGCTTATGTCAGCCGTCTCACGCGCGAGCCGGCCATGCGGGGCAAGAGCTTTTCCAGCCTGCAGATCAGCCGCGCCCGTTTGCAGGTCGATGGCAAGGACTCGCCCGACCCATCCCAGCTGGCGCCGTATATCGATTTCACCCTGCAGGATCTGCCTCCTGAACGCGTGGCCGCGGCCCCGGCGCCCGCCGAGCTGGCGGTGGCGGCCACGCCCAAGCCGGAGGTTGCCAGATGAAAGCGCGCCTGCTCAAGCTGCAACTGAAAATCGATGCGATGAGCGTGCGCGAGCGCGCCATGGTGTTCGGCGCCACGGTCGGCGTGATCGTCTTCATCATGTTCGCCATGCTGATCGACCCGCTGTTCGTTCGCCAGAAAACCTTGCGCAACCAGATCAGCCAGCAGCAAAACAATATGCAGGGCATCGACGCCGAGATCACCGCCATGGTGCAGGCGCACGCGGCCGATCCGGACCTGGCCAGCAAGGCGCGCCTGGCGGCGATCAGGAACGCCAGCGCCACGCTGTCGAACCAGCTGCGCACGGCGCACAGCAGCCTGGTGGCGCCCGAACGCATCGCGCCGCTGCTCGAATCGATCCTCAAGTCGAATGGCCGCCTGCGCCTGGTGGCCCTGAAAAGCTTGCCGGTGATGTCGTTCGACGGTTCCTTCGACGCCGCCGCGGGCCCGGCCGTTGCCGAACCCGCAGCCCCGGCCACGGCGCCCCCGGCTACGGCGCTCCCTGCCGTCTCCAGCCGCGCCATCTACGCGCACGGGGTCGAGGTGACGGTGCGCGGCAATTACCTGGACATGGTCAATTACATGGATGCGCTCGAAGCCATGCCGCTCCAGCTGTACTGGGGCGCGGCCCAGATGGAGGTCGACACCTATCCCGAGGCGCGCCTGAGCCTGACACTGTACACGCTGAGCCTGGACAAGAAATGGATGACGCTGTGAACCCGCGCCGATTGCTGTGCGTGGCCGCGCTGGCGCTGCAGGCGGCGGCCGCCACGGCCCAGCCGCTGGCCGACCCGACCCGTCCGCCGGCGCGTTTCACCATCCCGGCCGGTAGCCCGGCTGACGCGCCGGCGGCGCCGGTGGCGAACGCGCTGCCGCAACTGCAGTCGGTGCTGATCGCGCCTGGCGGGCGCCACGTGGCCGTGATCGACGGCCAGACCGTGCGCCTGGGCGGCCTGTTCAAGGGCGCGCGCGTGGCCCAGATGACGCAAACCGAAGTTGTCCTGGTGGACGGCGCCAGCCGCCGCGTATTGCGGCTGTACCCGCCGGCACCACCGCCGCAGCGGCATAACGAGAGAGACTGACAAAAAGCATGCAAAAACAACGTGTGGAACACCTCGTGATGGCATCAGTGATGGCAAGCGCCGTCATCCTGGCTGGCTGCAACGCCACGCCCAAGCGCGACACGTACGAGAACATCACCGCCCAGATGGCGGCCGCCGCGCGTCCCGTGGCCGCCACGGCGCGGCCCGACGACGCGGTGGCGGCGGCCCTGCTGCCGCCCGTCGCGGCGCTGGCCGGGCAGCTGCCCAAGTCGCGCCAGGCGCTGGAAGAGCGCTTCAACGTCAGCTTCAACAATGTGCCGGCGCAGCAATTCTTCAATTCGATCGCCACCGGCACGCGCTACAACATGCTGGTCCATCCCGAAGTGAGCGGTAACATCAGCGCCAACCTGAAGGACGTGACCCTGGCCGAAGCGCTCGACGCCGTGCGCGAAATGTACGGCTACGAATACCGGATCGAGGGCAACCGCGTCTCGATCAAGCCGCTCACCATGCAGACGCGCATGTTCCAGGTCAACTACCTGGTGGGCAACCGCAAGGGCAAATCCAACCTGCGCGTGACCTCCACCTCGATCACCAATGCCGGCACCAGCAACAGCGGCGGCAGCAGCGGCAGCTCGGGGCAGGGCAACAATAACAGCAACAATAACAGTAACGACCAGAACGGCGGCGGCACCACCGAGCGGTCCGACAGCAGCAACGTCAGCACCACCTCGGACAGCGATTTCTGGGTCGAGCTCAAGGCCTCGATCGCCGCGATTGTCGGCTCGAAAGAGGACGGCCGCACGGTGGTGGTCAATCCGCAGTCGGGCGTGGTGGTGATCCGCGCCATGCCGGAGGAACTGCGCAATGTCGACCTGTTCCTGAAGGCGACCCAGCTGTCGGTCGGGCGCCAGGTGATTTTGGAAGCCAAGATCCTCGAAGTGGAACTGAACGACAGCTTCCAGAGCGGCATCAACTGGGCCTCGTTCGCCTCCTTTCCCGGCTCGCACGGCAACCGCGTCTCGACCGGTTTCCTCACGCCCGGCACCACGCTCCAGCCACTGCCGTTCGGCACCGGCCAGCCGCCGATCATCAGCGACGGCAAGACCATTGCCGCCAGCACCGGCTTCCTGCTCTCGAATGCGGCGGCCACGGCCGGATCGATGTTCGGACTGGCCTTCCAGACCAGCAATTTCGCCGCGCTGATTTCCTTCCTGGAATCGCAAGGCACCGTGCACGTACTGTCGAGCCCGCGTATTGCCACGATCAACAACCAGAAAGCCGTGCTCAAGATCGGCACCGACGAGTTTTACGTGACCGGCGTGTCGACCACCACCAGCACGGGCGACAACAACAATACCGTCAGCCCGAGCGTGACCTTGCAACCGTTCTTTTCCGGCGTGGTGCTCGACGTGACGCCGCAGATCGATGACAAGGGCAATATTTTGCTGCACGTGCATCCCTCGGTCAGCCAGGTGACCACGGTGAACAAGTCAGTCAGCCTGGGCAGCGCCGGCAACCTGAGCCTGCCGCTGGCGGCCTCGTCGACGTCGGAAATCGACAGCATGGTGCGCGGGCAGGATGGACGGGTGGTCGCCATTGGCGGCCTGATGCGCCAGTCCTCGACCGCCGATGGCTCGCAGGTTCCCGGTGCGGGCAGCCTGCCGGTGATCGGCGGGTTGTTCCGCAACAAGGCCAACGTCAACCAGAAGCGCGAACTGGTGGTGCTGATCAAGCCAACCATCGTCGACGGCCCCAACGGCTGGAACCAGGATTTGCTCGACACCAGCCGCCGCTTCGACGATCTGGATCCGAACGCGGCAGGGCGCCGCTGACATGTACACCTCGCACTTCGGCCTGCGCGAAGTCCCGTTCGGCATTACGCCGGACACGAGTTTCTTTTTCACCAGCCCGCATTCGCAGGAAGCGCTCAATACCCTGCTGGTGGCCGCCCGCAGTGGCGAAGGTTTCATCAAGATCACCGGCGAAGTCGGCACCGGAAAAACCCTGTTGTGCCGCAAGTTCATGGCGACCTTGGGCGACGCTTTCTTCACCGCCTACATTCCCAACCCGTATCTGGAGCCGCGCACCCTGATGCTGGCCCTGGCCGACGAACTGGAAGTGGTGCTGGACAAGAATGTCGACCAACATCAGCTGATCAAGGCCATCACGAACAGGCTGCTGGCCTTGGCCAATGAGGGCAAGCGCGTGCTGCTGTGCCTGGACGAAGCGCAGGCGATTCCCATCGACAGCCTGGAAGCGCTGCGCCTGCTGACCAACCTCGAAACCGAAAAACGCAAGCTGCTGCAGATCGTGCTGTTCGGCCAGCCCGAGCTGAACCGCAACCTGGCCCTGCGGTCGATTCGCCAGCTGGCCCAGCGCATCACGTTTCACTACCATCTGGG
This sequence comes from Massilia pseudoviolaceinigra, assembly GCF_030846505.1. Classification (NCBI taxonomy): domain Bacteria; kingdom Pseudomonadati; phylum Pseudomonadota; class Betaproteobacteria; order Burkholderiales; family Oxalobacteraceae; genus Massilia; species Massilia pseudoviolaceinigra. The sequence continues at coordinate 29,413 of NZ_JAVCWL010000011.1, forward strand.
ACCGCTGACGCGCGACGATGTGGAGTATTACCTGGCGCACCGGTTGCGGGTGGCCGGGTTCACCGGCGCGCGCCTGTTCAGCCGGCAGGCGGTGGGCGCGCTGTACTCGGCCAGCGGCGGCATTCCGCGGCTGGTCAACATCCTCGCGCACAAGGCGCTGATGCTGTGCTACGGGCAGGGCAAGCAGCAAGTGAGCCGCAGCCACGTGAGCGAAGCGGTGCGCGACACGATTTCCGCCAGGCGCCGTCGGTGGCCCTGGTTTGCCGCGCTGGCGCTGAGCCTGGCGGCGGGCGGCGGACTAACCTGGGCCTTGAATACATGAGTCTGATCAACAAGATGCTGCAGGATCTCGACAAGCGCGGTTCGCCCGGTGCCGATGGCGCGCCGGCCGATATCCGGCCGGTGGGGCGGGGCGAGCGCAGCGTGCCGCTGCCGGTGGTGATGGGCGCGCTGGCCGGGGTGATCATCCTGACCGCGGGCGGCGTGTACGGCTGGCGCTACCTGCAGCAGCCGCGCACCGCGCCGGTGGCGGTGGTGGCGCCCGCGGCGCCGATCCGGCCGGTCGTCATTACGCCGCCGGAACAGTTGCCGATGCCGGAAACGGCGCAGCCGCAGCAGGTGGCGACGGTGGCGACGACCGCGCCGCCGCCGCCGGCCACGGTGGCGTCGGACAATGCCACGTCGCGGCCCAAGCCGCCCGCGCAGCCGGAGCAGGCGCCAGCGCCTCCGCTGCGCGAGGAAAAGCTTGCGTCGCCGTCGCCGCTGCGCGAGCGGAACGTACCGGTGCGCGAGGAAAAACCCGTGTCCCCGCCGCCGCGCGTCAACCCGCCGGTGGCCAGCGTGGCGCTGGCGCCGCAGGCAGGCCGGCAGGCGGTGACCGGGCAGGGCGCCGAGGGCGCCTACCGGCGCGCCTTGACCAGCTTGCAGGACGGCCGCATGACGGAGGCGGTGGCCCAGCTTGAAGCTGCGCTCGCCATCGATGCGCGGCATGAGGCGGCGCGCCAGACGCTGGTCGGCATCCTGATCGAGCAGCGCCGCACCGATGAAGCGATGCGCCTGCTGCAAGCCGGCCTGGCGATCGACGTCAGACAGCCCGCCATGGCGATGCTGCTGGCGCGCTTGCAGATCGACGGCGGCGGGTCTGGAATCGACACCCTGATGGCGAGCTTGCCGGCGGCCGGGGGCAATGGCGAGTATCGCGCTTTCCTGGCCGGTGCGCTGCAGCGCGAGCGGCGCCATCAGGAAGCGGTGGAACAGTATCAGGCCGCGCTGCGCGCCGCGCCGGAAAATAGTGTGTGGTGGATGGGGCTGGGGATTTCGCTGGAAGCGGAGAAACGGCTGCCGGAAGCGCTGGCGGCATTCCAGCGGGCCAGGGCGGCGGGCAATCTGTCGCCCGAGTTGCAGGGTTTTGTCGAGCGCAAGGTGGCGGCGCTGGGGCGCTGAATTACAAGCTCGCCAGCTCGCCCCAGATCTGCTTCATCGGAAAGCGCAATTTGGCGTGATCTTCATGCAGTGCTTCCGCGATGGCGCAGCCCGGCTGGGTGGTCACGCGCTGCTGCGCCTCGGCCAGGGCTTTGCCGTCGGCCGCGCGCAGCACATGCACGGCCATCCCCGCGCCATCTTCGTCGCGCCGCGACACCACGCCCAGCTCCGCATTTTCCAGCCGCACCAGCGTGCCGGGTGGATATGCGCCGATCTGCGTGGCGAAGTGCCCCAGCACGATCTGGTCGTACGGCATGTCGTTACCCGCGCATAAACGCTCCAGCGCCACCGGCGGCAGCAGGGAGCGCCGATAATTGCGCGCCGAAACGAAGGCGCAATAGCGGTCGGCCAGCCCGATCAGCTTGGCATTTTGCGAAATCTCATCGCCCAGTTTGCCGGCCGGATAACCGCTGCCGTCGTCATTCTCGTGGTGCAGCAGCACCAGGTCGAGCCAGGCTTCGTCGCTGACGCCGGCGAAGCGCAGCATTTCGACGCTGGCCGACGGATGGCGCCGCACCAGCGCCCGTTCTTCGTGCGACAGGGCGCCATCCTTGTTCTGGAACAGGTCGGCCTGGCGCACCATGCCCACGTTCATGCTCAGGGCGGCCGCCGTGATCACCAGCACTTCGAGGGGCGACTTGTGCATCGCGCGCGCGATCAGGCAGGCGACGACGGCCGCCTCGGTGCAATGGCGCACGGCATAGGCGCCGGCGATCTGGTTCAGGAAAATGGCTGCCAGGGCGACGTCGGCGCCCCGTTCGACGGTAGCGATCAGGTCCTGGGCGATGGCGCGCAGTTCGCGGTCGGCGCTGCCCTGGTCGCGCAGGTCCATCAAGGTGCTTTCGAGGCGGCGGTTGATCTGGTTGAGCGATTGCAGCACCGATACCGGCGACGAGGCCTCGGCGTACAGGCCCGCTTCGATCCAGTCGTCCAGCTGGCCAGGGGCGAGGACCTGGCCTTTCTGCAGCAGCGGGCGATTCGACGAGGGCGTGCTGAAAATATCCCAGCGCAAGGGTTCGCCGAATACCAGATCTGCCAAGGTGATGCGCCTGATTGCCATGATAATATTCCAGCCCGGTGAATCACAGTCTTGCGAGGCGCTCCAGCGCCAGGCGCAAGGTTTCGTCTTTCTTGGCGAAGCAAAAACGCACAATCCCCGACTCCCGGCCCTGGCTGTAAAACGCCGACACGGGAATGGCGGCGACCTTGATGTCGGTGGTCAACCATTGTGCAAAATCCGACTCCAGTATAGGCGAAATCGCCTCATACTTGACGCACTGAAAATAAGTTCCGTCGGCTGGCAACAACGTGAAGCGCGAGCCTTTCAGGCCGTCGCGGAACAGGTCGCGCTTGCGCTGGTAAAACGCTGGCAGATCGCGGTACGGCGCAGGGTCGGCCATGTAGGTGGCCAAGCCGTGCTGCATGGGCGTGTTAACGCTGAAGACATTATATTGGTGCACTTTGCGGAACTCCGCCATCAGGCTGGCGGGCGCGGCGACGTAGCCGATTTTCCAGCCGGTGACGTGGTAGGTCTTGCCGAAGCTCGATACGACGAAGCTGCGCTCGGCCAGTTCCGGATAGCGGCACACCGACTCATGGCGCTCGCCGTCGTAGACCATGTGTTCGTACACCTCGTCCGACAGGATCAGGATGTCGCTGCCGCGCACGATGTCCGAGAGCGCTCGCAGGTCGGCTGCGCGCAGGATCGAGCCGGTCGGGTTGTGCGGGGTGTTGATGACGATCAGGCGCGTGCGCGGGGTGACGGCCGCGGCGACCTGCTCCCACGGCACCGTGTAGCCATGTTCGCCGAGCTCCATGGCGACCGGTACCGGTACGCCGCCAGCCAGGGTGATGGCGGGCAGGTAGCTGTCGTAGGCCGGTTCGATGACGATCACTTCATCGCCCGGGTGCACGCAGCACAGGATGGCGGTGGTCAATGCCTGGGTGGCGCCGGCGGTGACGGTGATCTCGGTGGCGGCGTTGTAGTGGGCACCGTAGACGGCCGCGATCTTGGCGGCGATGGCCTCGCGCAGCGCGGGCATGCCGGTCATCATCGGATACTGGTTGTGGCCGGCGCGCATGGCGGCGTCGACATGGTCGAGCAGGGCTGGTTCGCAGGCGAAATCGGGGAAGCCCTGGCCCAGGTTGACCGCGCCATGCTCGCTGGCCAGCGCCGACATCAGCGAAAAGACGGTGGTGCCGACGGCAGGCAGGCGGGTGTGCAGGACGGGAGTGGACATGGAGCGTTCGGATAGTGACAGAGACAACTATTCTAGCGCAGGCACGGGCGGCAGGTGATGGCCTGCCTTGTTCGCAGGGGCAGTGGCCAGCAGGGCAGCCAGGCGCGCGATGCCGACCCGCTCGATCAGATATCGGCAATCGTTTTTGAACCGGATTGTCGTGGGAAGCACCATTTTTACAGACCGTTTTACCCGCAGGAAGAAGGATGCCGAGGGGAACCGAATACCTACGGGCAAGCATGTGTTCGACGTCCTGGACACGCAACTCAAGATCGAGCATCTTCTCATTCCACCATGCCACCCGCAAATCAACGGCATGGTGGAGCGCTTCAATGAACATATCACCGAGATCGTCAATCAACCTGCTTCGATTCTGTCGCAGAGCTCGAATCAACGCTGCGCAACTACGCCAAGATCTACAACCCCAACATTCCCCAACGCGCTTTGAGCCATCAGACACCCATCCAAGCATTCAAGAAATGGCAGGAAGAAAAACCGGATCTATTCTTAAAGCGCGTATATAACCAAGCGGGTCTTTACACATAATGGGATCCCTACCGCTGTACTTTAAATTAGTCGGGCAGGTGTCTCAAGTCATGTTGGCACACGGCGAGGGCACCTTGCAGAGATAACAGTGCTCTGTTTCTTTGCTCATGGCGGCTCCTTTCGCCTCCCGCCTTCGCCAGACTGCCGTTGACGCAAAGTTCCGCTGTTGGCCGGTTCCTGCCGATTCTATTCGACGGTTCTTGCCCCCTCCGCCGATGAGCAAGCTGCGAACTATTTTGCATGAGATGCTTCCTTCATGAAAAAATCGATGATAAGGACTCGCTCAACATTTCCATCGATTTGTTTCGGTAATGGCGAGGAGCGGTAAACCGCTTTTGTTACTGCAACATCAAAGTCGGGAACGCCGCTACTCTCGATATTTTTCACGGAAACTATTTCTCCAGTTGGGAGTTGTTCGATTCTTAACCTTGCTCTTGGATTGCCAGGAAAACTGTCGTGGTTCCCAGAATAAAGGATCTCACGCCTGATTTTGGCGACTAGACTGGCAACGTAGCTACTGCTATCAGGGATTAATTGTGTTTGAAGCGGCCCCCTTGGCTGAATGCATTTACCCAGTATCGGCTCAACGATCTTGCTAATCTCTCGTTGAGTGGAAATTGCAAGCGGAATGGAAGTCCCGCTCATCTGCTTGCCTACTGGTGAAGAAATGAATTTCTCAATCAATCTCTTCTCGCCGATCGTTACCGTCGTAGGTGGTGTGGTTGGGGGGAATCCAGCATATTCTTCAGTTCCCCGAAAAGTATACGAAACATATTTCTGACCAGCAGCAGTCTCGAAAAAACTTAGAGCATCCTTCAGGTCACCTGATGCAAGATTTTCTGCATATATTGTCGCAATAGGGGGCAAAAAAATATCCGGATCAACTGCCGAAACACACTCCAATAATTCTTGTGTAGCTTCGCCATTAACAACGCTGCGTCTTATGGAAAGGCGCAGACCCAGCGCAGCCATTTTATGTAGTTGCGCCTGTTCAACGAGTTTTCTTGCAATCGCGAGTTCCTCTGGCTGCTGCGCAAATACCGACGACGTGCCTAAGAGCGCTGCACAAAGAATTGCAAACTTCGCTAATAGGACAATAGGAGATTTCGTACTTTTTGTCATTTCTTTATTGGGTAGGATGTTGGTAGGTTCTTGACACAGAATGATTCGGTTCAGGTTCACCAATACTTCGAGTGCGACACGAAGCTGGTGAGCGCCGTCAGCTCCGCTACGCGCTAATCCGTGATCAGCCGTCAAAGGGTATATCGAGGTTATCCACCACCGCCAGCGGCGCCCAAAACGCCGCTTCGAACGTCAGCCATCATACCGTGACCAATCGCGTTGGTTTGCGCTTGAAGGAAGCCAAACGCAGCGCCAGTACCGCCGCGATATGCCAAGGCAAACGATTGATCAAATGGAAGCTCGAATTTGCCAGTGGAAGTCGGCGATGCCCGACAGCAGGATCACCAGCAGCGGTTCTGATGGAATGAACTTAGCACGACTACTTGTTTTCTCCGGTCCGTCACACACACGGGCAACCATGCCCGTGAAATTGGCAGGCATTGCGGGCTTGCTCGCCAGGATCTGGCGGGGAGCCGTCAGCCTTGAACGGCAGTTTCCGCCGCCGCCAGCTTGACCCAGGCTTCGGGCAGCAAGATGCGGAATATGCCGGCCTGGGCCGTCTTGCGCGCCAGTTTGAGCAGCGCCTTGTCCTTGGTGATGAGGATGTCGGCGCCGGCGTCGCGCGCCAGTTCCAGGAACTTCTGGTCGTCGCGGTCGGTGCAGACCGGCAGGCGCACCGGTTTGGCGTCGGGGGCGACGACGGTGATCAATGCATCGAAGCGCGCCGCCGCGAGCGGGCGGGAGGCTTCGTCGAGAGGCAGGTGCTTGTAGTGCAGCACCACCAGATATTCCTCGCGGCAATCGGCGCGCGTGATGGCTTCGACCGCGCCGCTCTCGACGGCGGCCAGCAGACTGGCCCAGCGCGGATCGTGGAAGACGAACAGGTCGAGGCAGACATTGGTGTCGAGCACGATGCGTTTGGCTGGAGCGGGTATCATATTGGTCTGTTTATTCGTAGTAAGTTGATTGAATCTTATGCTGATTGTCTTGTCACCCGCTAAATCGCTGGACCTTGAAACGCCCCCAACCACCAAACTCCACACCACGCCCGATTTTCTCGACCGTTCCGGCGCGCTGATCGACGTGCTGCGCCACTATTCGCCGCCCGAGCTGGCCAGCCTGATGCATCTGTCCGACACCCTGGCCGACCTCAACGTAGGCCGTTATGCCAGCTGGAGCAAGGACACCAGCGACGCGCGGCAGGCGATCATGGCCTTCAACGGCGACGTGTATGCCGGATTCGACGCGCGCACGCTCAAGCCGGGCCAGCTCGATTACGCGCAGCACAGCGTGCGTATTTTATCCGGGCTGTACGGCGTGCTGCGCCCGCTCGACCTGATTCATCCCCACCGGCTGGAGATGGGCACCAAACTGGCCACGCCGCAGGGCAAGGACCTGTATGCGTTCTGGGGCGAGACGGTCACCGGCGCGCTGAACGAGGCAATTGCCGCCAAGGGGGCCAAGGTGCTGGTCAACCTGGCGTCGCAAGAGTATTTCAAGTCGGTCAAGCCCAAGCTGCTGTCGGTGCCGGTCGTCACGCCCGTGTTCGAGGACTGGAAGGGCGGCAAGTACAAGATCATTTCCTTCTTCGCCAAGCGGGCGCGCGGACTGATGGCGCGCTACGCGGCAATCAAGGGCATTGTCGACGCCGAGAAGCTCAAGAGTTTCAAGGTCGACGGTTATGCGTTCGACAAGCACGATTCGGACGACCGCACGTGGATTTTTCGGCGCCGGGTCGAGGTCTGACCCGAATGCCGTTAAGTTAAGCCGTTTTCCGCCCACAATCTTTAAAACCGTCTTTCCCGCGCAGGCGGCGACGGCTTCAACGCGATCGATACTTGCATGGCACCGGCTGCGCCAACAAAAAACCGGGTTTCCCCGGTTTTTTTGCATCTGCCTCAGCGCGGTGATTAGCGTGCCGGACGGTTCGACTTCGCCCAGAACTTCCACCACGATTTCTCGCCGGCGTTCGGGTCGAGGTACCTGCTGTTCGGGTAGTTGCGCACGAAAATGCGCTTGGTGTCGTCGCGCAGCTCGGGCATGCCCAGCTTGTCGTAGTTGCGCATCATCAAGAACAGCGCCTCTTCGCGCGCTGGCGCATCCTGGTAGTCCGACACCGCCGCCATCGCACGGTTCAGTGACGCCAGGTAAGCGCCGCGGTCGTGGTAGTAGTTGGCCACGTGGACTTCGTACTGCGCCATCGCATTCACCAGATACTTCATGCGGGCAATCGAATCGGCCGCGTAGATGCTGTCTGGGAACTTGTCGACCAGCGCCTTGAAGGCGGCAAACGCTTCGCGCGTCGCCTTCGGGTCGCGCTCGGTCGGATCCTGCTCGTAGACGAAGCTCAGGAAGCCGATCTGGTCGTTGAAGTTGATCAGCCCGCGCAGGTAGTACATGTAGTCGACGTTGGGATGGTTCGGGTGCAGCTTGATGAAGCGCTCCACTGCGGCCAGCGCCTGTGCCTGGTCCTGGCTCTTGTAGTGAGCGTAGGCAATTTCCATCTGTGCCTGCGCCGCATAATTGCCGAACGGGTAGTTGGTTTCGAGGCGCTCGAACAGCTTGATTGCCGCCTCGTAGTGGCCACCCGCCATTTCTTCGCGTGCCTCAGCGTATAATTTCGTCACCGGCCAGTTTTTGGTCTCGTCGGTTTTTTCCGGCAACAAGCTGCAAGCGGACAAACCGAGCAGAAGAGTAGTAGCAACAGATTTGGCAACAACACGCGATAATTTTTTTTGCATAACTTTTTGCAAGAGAGTATTAACTGAGATTCAACGAAAGGCTGATTATAGCCGATGGGACTGCTGTGATATTAACTCCAACGCCGAATTCGGCGGATTTGCCCTTAGACCCCGATCTGGAGATCGACATCGATGACGAGGCAGGCGACGAATACGTCCTGCCCGCCACCGGCATCGACCTCTCTCCGATCCACCTCGAACTGACGCCGGACGCCTGCGGCCACCGTCTGGACAAGGTCATTGCCGGCCTGGTTCCGCAATTTTCGCGCAGCCGCCTGCAACTGTGGTTCGAAGCGGGCCATGTGCTGGTCGACGGCAAGCCCGCGCGCGGCAAAGACACCGCCTATGGCGACGAAGCGGTCGTCATCCTGCCACAAAGTGCGCCGGAAGACGAGGCCTACACGCCTGAAGCGATGGAACTGAACATCGTTTTCGAGGACGAGCATATCATCGTCATCAACAAACCGGCCGGCCTGGTCGTGCATCCGGGCGCCGGCAACTGGGCCGGGACCCTGCTCAACGGCCTGCTGCATCACTGCCCGCAACTGGCCGGCGTGCCGCGCGCGGGTATCGTGCACCGGCTCGACAAGGATACCAGCGGCTTGATGGTCATCGGCAAAACCCTGGCGGCGCAAACCGACCTGGTGCGCCAGTTGCAGGCGCGCAGCGTCAAGCGCGAGTATTTTGCGCTCGTCTGGGGCACGCCGCAGCTGAGCAGCACCATCGACGCGTCGATGGGCCGCCACCCGAAAGACCGGGTCAAGATGGCCGTATCGACCAATTTCTCGGCCAAGCCGGCCATTACCCACTACCAGCGCATCGCCACCGGTATGTTGGACCGTCGTCCCGTCAGTCTGGTTCAATGCCAGCTCGAGACCGGCCGCACCCACCAGATCCGCGTGCACATGCTCTCGATCGGCTTCGCGCTGGTGGGCGACGCCGTGTACGGCAAGCAGCACCTCACGCCGGTGTTCCCGCGCCAGGCGCTGCAGGCGCGCCGTCTGGGTCTGGTGCATCCGGCCACCGGCGAGGACATGGAATGGATCGTGCCCCTGGCCGATGATTTCGCCGAGCTGATCGAACGCGCCGGCATTCCCGAGCCCGAGCAGGTGTGATGTCCGGCTTGCACATCATCGCGCCCGACTGGCCGGATATGCCGGCCGGTATTGGAGCCATCGCCACCACGCGCGTTGGCGGCGTCAGTCCGGCGCCGTATGACGACGGGGCCGGCGGCGGTGGGCTGAACCTGGGCAACCACGTCGGCGACGATCCGGTGCTGGTCGGCCTGAACCGCGCACGCCTGCGGCAGGCGCTGCCGGGCGAGCCGGCCTGGATTTCGCAGGTGCATGGCGTGGCCGTAGTCGACGCCGCCACCGTGCAGCCAGGCCAACCGGTGCAGGTGGGCGACGCCAGCATTGCCAGCGTGCCCGGCGTGGTGTGCGCGATCATGACGGCCGATTGCCTGCCGGTGCTGTTCGCTTCAAGGGATGGCAAGGTGGTGGGCGCCGCGCACGCGGGCTGGCGCGGGCTGGCCGCCGGGGTGCTGCGCGACACCGTGGCGGCCATGCGCGCGGCCGGCGCCGGCGAAATTACCGCCTGGCTGGGGCCGGCAATCGGTCCGACCCAGTTCGAGGTTGGGAGCGATGTGTTCGATAGCTTTATGGCCGGGACGCGCGGCGCTGATGAAGCGAGCCAGACCGCGCAGTGTTTCGCACCGTTTCCTGGGCGTCCGGGCAAGTATCTGGCCGATATCTACTGGCTGGCGCGCATCGTGCTGGCGCGCGATAACGTGACCGATGTTTCCGGCGGAACGTATTGCACTGCCAGCGAGCGCGGCCGCTTCTATTCGTACCGGCGCGACCAGGTCACGGGCCGCCAGGCCAGCCTGATCTGGATTAAATGAGCCCGGCGGCGTCAGTCGCCGCCGGACCCACCGTCGCCGCCGCCGCTATCGCCGCTGCTGCTGTCGTTGTCGCCGCTGTCGCTATCGCTGCGGTCGCGCGACGAGCGGTGATGCTCGCGCTCGCCGGTGACGTCCTGGCCATCCGGCTCGCGTCCCGCGCGTCGGCGGCGCGCCATTTCTTCTTTCTGTGCGATCTTCATGCGCCGCATCTTCGAACCGGCGATGTACCAGACTATTGACAAAGGCAACACACAATAGCCCAAAAACGTCATAATCCCTGCGACAATACCGTGCTCGGTAACCTCGGTCACCGCCATCAGTCCGACCACATAGATCCATGCAATAGCGACAAGCCACATACAACTTTCCTTGGAAAAGATTGAAACAATGAACGCAAACATGAATATGCCCGACCCGCAAGCGATGGCCTCCGCATGGATGTCCCAAATGACCGATCCCTCCGCCTGGCAGGCGATGTTCGGGGCGGCGCCGCAGGGCGCCAGTCCGGTGGCCGGCCTGCTCAAGGACGCCGGCGCGACCATCCCGCCACAGGCACTGGAATCGTTGCGCAACGATTACCTGCAAAAAGCCGCCGGATTGTGGCAGGAATTTCTTGCAGGGAAAACTCCCTCGCTCACCGACCGCCGCTTTGCCGCGCCGGAATGGTTGTCCAATCCGATGTCCGCATTTAGTGCAGCATCATACCTGTTAAACGCCGAGTTTCTGACCGCCATGGCCGACGCCGTCGAGACCGGTCCGCGCGAACGGCAAAAGATCCGTTTTGCCGTGCAGCAGATGGTCGACGCCATGTCGCCGGCCAATTTCCTGGCGACGAACCCGGAAGCGCAGCAACAACTCATCGAAACCAAGGGCGAAAGCCTCACCCGCGGTATGGCCAATATGCTGACCGATATGCAGAAAGGGCGCATTTCGCTGTCGGACGAATCGGCTTTCGAGGTGGGCCGCAACGTCGCCACCACGCCGGGCCAGGTGGTGTTTGAAAACGAGCTGTTCCAGCTGATCCAGTACACGCCGTCCACGCCGACTGTGCACCAGGTGCCCTTGCTCATGATGCCGCCTTGCATCAACAAGTTTTACATCCTCGATCTGCAGCCGGAAAACTCGGTGGTGCGCTACACGGTGGAGCAGGGCCATACGGTGTTCCTGGTGTCGTGGCGCAATCCCGATGCCTCGATGGGCGCGACCACCTGGGATGATTACGTCGAGAATGGCGCGATCAAGGCGATCGAAGTCACGCGCGCCATTTCCGGGGCCGACAAGGTCAACGCCTTCGGTTTCTGCGTCGGCGGCACCATCATGAGCACGGCGCTGGCGGTGCTGGCAGCGCGCGGCGAGCAGCCGGCGGCCAGCCTGACCTTGCTGACCACCTTGCTCGACTTCGAGGACACGGGCGTGCTGGAAGTGTTCATCGACGAAACCCAGGTGGCGATGCGCGAGAAGGCCCTGGCCAAGGGCGGGCTGATGCCGGGACGCGACCTGGCTACGACCTTCTCGTCGCTGCGCCCGAACGACCTGGTGTGGAATTACGTGCAGTCGAATTATCTGAAGGGCAAGGAACCGCCGCCGTTCGACTTGCTGTATTGGAATTCGGACAGCACCAACCTGCCGGGGCCGATGTTTTGCTGGTACCTGCGCAATACTTACCTGGAAAACAGCCTCAAGGAACCGGGCAAGCTGACCGTGGCCGGGGTGCCGGTCGACCTGGGCGCGATCGAGGCGCCGGTGTTCGTGTACGGTTCCAAGGAAGATCACATTGTTCCCTGGAGCGCGGCATATGGCTCGATGCACATCCTCAATCCGAAGAATGCGCAGGCCAACCGCTTTGTGATGGGCGCGTCCGGGCATATTGCCGGCGTGATCAACCCGGCCTCGAAGAACAAGCGCAGCTACTGGACCAACGACGCCGGTGCCGCGCCCAAGGGCAAAGGCAAGGCCAAGGCCAAGGCGGCGGCGTCGGCGCAGGAATGGTTCGACGGCGCGACCGAGCACAAGGGCAGCTGGTGGCCGGAATGGGCCGCTTTCCTGGCTGAACACGGCGGCAAGGAAGTCAATGCGCCGGCCAAGGCGGGCAGCAAGGTCTACCAGCCGATCGAGCCGGCGCCGGGGCGTTACGTCAAGGTCCGGGCGGACTGAGGCAGGCAATGGGGCAGGGCAACGGGGGTTGCCCTGCATTTATCGTTTGGGTGCGGCGCACTATTTGCTGCACGCGCTTCGGTAAAGTGGTATTTTTGCGAATATCCACTCTATAATGCAAAAAGCAGGCCTGTCAGGAGCGGACCCCGGTCCGCTTTTTTTTCGTGATCAGTCAACATGCGCTGCGGCGCAATAAGTGGAACCTTGAGATGAGTAGTGCAAAAAAGAGTACGGAACGCCTGATCAAGAAGTACCCGAATCGTCGTCTGTACGATACCCAGACCAGTTCGTATATCACGCTGACCGACGTCAAGCAGCTGGTGCTCGACGCGGATGAATTCACCGTGATCGATGCCAAGACGAACGAAGACCTGACCCGCAGCATCTTGCTTCAGATCATCCTGGAAGAGGAAGCGAACGGTGCTCCGATGTTTTCGAGCGGTGTGCTGTCGCAGATCATCCGCTATTACGGCCATGCCATGCAGGGGATGATGGGGTCTTACCTGGAGAAAAACGTCCAGGCATTCACGGATATCCAGAACAAGTTCACCACCGGCTCGACCGGGGCGTTCGAGGGCAAACCGTTCAGTCCGGAAATGTGGACCCAGTTCATGAATGTGCAGGGGCCGATGATGCAGGGGATGATGAATAACTACATCGACCAGAGCAAAAACCTGTTCGTGCAGATGCAGGAACAGATGCAGAACCAGAGCAAAAGCATTTTTGGGGCGGCGTTTCCGTTTCCGCCGGTGGAGAAGAAGTAAGCCGGAATTGTGTTATCGCTTACCCCCAAGCCGTCGTCTCTGGCAATGCCAGAGACGACGGAGTGGGGGCGGTGCAAACAGTAGCGCAGGGGCAACGCCTAAACCACCATCACCCTGCCGCAAACAGGTATAATCGCAGATTACCCTGCCTTATCGTGCCTCCAACATGTCCGAACTTCGTCGTATTCCCCTTCCTGGTGCCGCTCCAAAAGTCGGCTTTGTCTCGCTCGGTTGCCCTAAAGCACTGGTCGACTCCGAACAGATCCTGACCCAGCTGCGCGCCGAAGGTTACGAAACCGCCAAATCGTACGAAGGCGCGGACCTGGTCATCGTGAACACCTGCGGCTTCATCGACGCCGCCGTCCAGGAATCGCTCGACGCCATCGGCGAAGCGCTGGCCGAAAACGGCCGCGTCATCGTCACCGGCTGCCTCGGCGCCAAAAAAGATGCTGCCGGCGACGACATCATCATGAAGGTGCACCCGAAGGTGCTGGCCGTTACCGGCCCGCACGCCCTCGGCGAAGTCATGGACTCGGTCCACCTGCACCTGCCCAAGCCGCATGAGCCGTTCTTCGACCTGGTGCCGTCGCAAGGCATCAAGCTTACGCCGAAACATTACGCTTACCTCAAGATTTCCGAAGGCTGCAATCACCGTTGCAGTTTCTGCATCATCCCATCGATGCGCGGCGACCTGGTCTCGCGCCCGATCGCCGACCTGATGATGGAAGCCGAAAACCTGTTCAAGGCCGGCGTCAAGGAATTGCTCGTCATTTCCCAGGACACCAGCGCCTACGGCGTCGACGTCAAGTTCCGCTCCGGCTTCTGGAATGGCCGTCCGGTCAAGACCCACATGACGCAACTGGTCGAAGCGCTCGGCCAGCTGGCGGCCCAGTTCGGCGCCTGGGTGCGCCTGCACTACGTCTACCCGTACCCGCACGTCGACCAGATCATTCCGATGATGAGCGGCGGCTCGGTCCTGCCTTACCTCGACATTCCGATGCAGCACGCCCATCCGGACGTACTCAAGCGCATGAAGCGCCCGGCCAGCGGCGAGAAAAACCTCGACCGCATCCAGGCCTGGCGCGCCATGAATCCGGACCTGACGATCCGCTCGACCTTCATCGCCGGCTTCCCGGGCGAAACCGAGGCCGAATTCGAGTACCTGCTGGACTTCCTCAAGGAAGCCCAGATCGACCGTCTCGGCTGCTTTGCGTATTCGCCGGTGGAAGGCGCCACCGCCAACCTGCTCGATAATCCCGTGCCGGAAGAAGTGCGCGAAGAACGCCGTGGCCGCGTCATGCTGCTGCAGGAAGAAATCTCGGCCAAGCGCCTGCAGGCCAAGGTCGGCAAGACCATGCGCGTGCTGGTCGATGAAGTCGGCGGCAAGGAAGCCATCGGCCGCTCGTGGGCCGACGCCCCGGAAATCGATGGCGTGGTCCACATCAAGCGTTCGCTGGTGCCGGGCAAGAAGCTCACCGTCGGCGAATTTGCCGACGTTACCATCACCGCCGCCGACGCCCACGATCTCTGGGCCTCGGTGGTCTAGTTCACCACGGCTGGCACGGCCGCCCGGTGGCCGCGCCGCCACCGGAAAGCCTGCCAGCCGATGAAAACTTCCCCGCAAACCCAACTGATTCATAACGCCTACGAGCCGCCCGCCGGCTTCGCGGCTTTTCCCACCCCGATCCATCACGCCTCGACGGTCCTGTTCAAGGATGTCGCGGCGATGCGCTCGGGCGACTGGAAAGAAAAGAACGCCTACACCTACGGCTTGCACGGCACGCCGACCACGTTCACCCTGGAAGCACGCCTGGCCGCGATCGAAGATGGTCAGTTCTGCCTGCTGGCGCCGAGCGGGCTGGCGGCGATCGCCATGGTCGATTTTGCGCTGCTCAAAAGCGGCGACGACGTGCTGCTGCCCGATAATGTGTACAACCCGAACCGCGAACTGGGCCGCTGGCTCAACCAGGATTTCGGCATCACCGCGCGTTATTACGATCCAATGATCGGGGCCGGCATCGCCGAATTGATGCAGCCCAATACGAAGCTGGTCTGGACCGAGGCACCGGGGTCGGTCTCGATGGAAGTGCCCGATCTGCCGGCGATTTGCAAGGCGGCGCACGCCGCGGGCGCGCTGGTGGCGCTCGACAACACCTGGTCCGCCGGGCTGGCGCTGCGCGGCTTCGAGCATGGCGTCGACATCATCATGCAGGCGCTGACCAAGTACCAGTCGGGTGGCTCGGACGTGCTGATGGGCGCTGTGATCACGCGCGAGCGCGCGCTCAACGACCGCATTGCGATGGCGCATATGCGTCTGGGCATGGGCGTGAGCGCCGACGACGCGTATCTGGTGCTGCGCGGGCTGAGCAGCATGAAGCTGCGCTTCGAGGCGCACGATGCGGCGGCGCGGAAAGTGGCGGCCTGGCTCAAGGGGCGCCCGGAGATCGCTCGGGTGCTGCATCCGGCGTTTGCCGACTGTCCGGGGCACGAGCACTGGAAGCGCGATTTTACCGGCGCGGGCGGCTTGTTTTCGGTGGTGTTCGATGCGCGTTACAGCGAGGAGCAGACCGATCGCTTCGTCGATGGTCTGGCATTGTTCGGCATTGGCTACAGCTGGGGCGGGGCGAACAGCCTGGTCATGCCGTACCGGATGCAGGCGATGCGCAAGCAGTGGAAGGATGCGGGGGTGCTGGTGCGCTTCAATATCGGGCTGGAAGATGCCGACGATCTGATTGCGGATCTGGAGCAGGGGCTGGGGAGGCTTTGAGTCGCTACCTTCGTCGTTTCTGGCATTGCCAGAAACGACGGCGGTGGCGGCTCGACGGACGGGATAGTGGCGGAAACAACGGTACTGGTTAACCCGGCATCGCCCGATTCTTCTCCAGATCGAAATACCCTTTCAACAAGCGATACGCCTTCCAGATCCACGCCAGAGCACCCACCACATACCCGATGACGATGCCGAGGCCGAGCACCCACCACAAGGTGAAGACGAAAAACGCGGCAACGACGGCCCACACGAAAAACCACCAGAACGAGCGGATCATCCAGCTGTGATGGCTGTACAAATACGATCCCTCCGTCTCCGGCCGCTTGATATAGTTCGCAATCAAGGGCACGACCGATAGCAGGCCCAGCGAGAAAACCAGCGTCAGCGCGTGCACGATGTACAGAATCCGCGCGACGTTTTTTTGTTCTTCCAAATTGGAATCGAGTACCAGGTCTTGCGTCATAATTCATGCTCCTTTAGCAATATGACCTGATTGTAGCAGTCCCGCCGCGGCCCATCCGCTTGTTTCGCATGCATATCATGCGTGGCGCATGAGCGCATCCACCCAGGAAACAATTCCGTTCACGTCCATGGCGCCCGGCTGGCGCGCCACTTCGCGGCCATTGCGGAACAGCGCCAGCGTCGGAATGCTGCGGATGTTGTAGCGTGCCGCGAGATCCTGCAGGTGCTCGGTATCGACCTTGAGCAGCCGGATGCGCGGCTCGAGGCGCTTGGCCGCCTGCTGGTAGGCCGGCGCCATCATCTTGCACGGTCCGCACCATTCGGCCCAGAAATCGACCAGCACCGGAATATCGTTGCGCCCGACATGCTTGTTGAAGCGTTCCGTGTTGACGTCGATCGGCATGCCGACGAAGAGCTCACGCGCGCATTTGCCGCACACGGGTGTGTCGTTCAGGCGCTCGTGCGCGAGCCGGTTGACCGCTTCGCAATGCGGGCAGACGATGTGGACGGGGTCGGTCATGGAATCCTCCTGCGTACTGATTGGTAAAACGCCATTGTAGACCGCACGCGGTCAACCGTGTTCGGCTCGCGCGCCGCTCGCTGCTACACTTTCTCACCATGACAAATCGTACACATCAAGACGCCGGCGCGCTGCGCATCGGTTGCGCCGGCTGGACCATTTCGCGCGAGGCCGCGGGCGCGTTCGAGACCGCCGGCAGCCATTTGGAACGCTATGCGCGCGTGCTCGGCACGGTTGAAATCAACTCCTCGTTCTATCGTCCGCACCAGGCCAAGACCTACGAGCGCTGGGCCGGTAGCGTGCCGCCGGATTTCCGCTTCGCGGTCAAGCTGCCGCGCACCATCACGCACGATGCGCGCCTTGTGGGCATCGATGCGCCGCTGAGCCAGTTCGCGGCCGAAGCCGGCGCCCTCGGCGACAAGCTCGGTTGCCTGCTGGTGCAGCTGCCGCCCAAGCTCGCTTTCGACGCCGCTGTCGCCAGCGACTTTTTCGCGCGCCTGAAAGACACCTTCGGCTGCATGATCGCCTGTGAAGCGCGCCATCGGACCTGGTTCGGGGAAGATGCCAGCGAGCTGTTGCGGCGCGAAACGGTCACGCGCGTGATCGCCGACCCGGCCAAGGGCCAGGATGGCCCGCATGTGCCAACCACGGAAAGCATCTACGTGCGCCTGCATGGCGCGCCGCGCATCTACTACTCGCCGTATTCCGCGGACTATCTGGCCCAGCTGGCGCGCGACATGGCGACCCACGCGGCGCACGGGCGCGATGTCTGGTGCATCTTCGATAACACGGCGTCCGGCGCGGCACTGCCCAATGCGCTCGAGCTGCGCGAAGCGCTCGGCCTTGCGCGGCCCGGCCAGGCTTCGCCTAGGACAGCGCCAGATCCAGGTCTTCCAGCCTGATCGGCTTGGTGAAGTGGCGGGCGAACCCGGCCTCCAGCGCCAAGGTGCGGTCTTTTTCGCTGCCGTAGCCGGTCAGGGCAATGAGTTCGATGCCGGCGGTACGCTCGTCGGCCTTGAGCGCGCGCGCCACCGCATAGCCGTCCATGTCCGGCAGGCCGATGTCGATAAAGGCCAGCTCCGGCTGCACGGCCAGCGCCGTGGCGATCGCCTCCGGCCCGCTGGCGGCGCTGACCACTTCGCACGAGCGCAGCTGCAGCAGCATCGACATCATCTCGCGCGCATCCGCATTGTCTTCCACCAGCAGCACGCGGCGCAGGCGCGCCGATTGGGCCGCTGGTGCGTCCGGCGCCACGGCCGCGTGCCCGGCAAGGCGCGGCAGGGTGACGGTGGCGGTGCTGCCCTTGCCGCTGCCTTCGCTGTCGATGCGCACGAAGCCGCCATGCAGCTCGACCAGCCGGCGCACCAGCGACAGGCCGATCCCCAGCCCGCCATGGGCACGCTGCAGGCTCTGCTTGCCCTGGACGAAAATGTCGAACACGTGCGGCAGCAGGTCGGCCGGGATGCCGAGGCCCGAATCGCGCACGCTCAGTTCGGCCGCGTCGCCCACGTGGCGCACCGACAGCACGATCTCGCCACCGCCCGGACTGTATTTGATGGCGTTGTCGAGCAGGTTGTCGATCACTTGCAGCAGGCGGGTCGGATCGGCGTTGACGGTGGCCGGCACGGTATCGAGGCGCACAGTGAAGGCGGCCGTGCGCCCGCTCGCCTTGAGCGTGTCGACGCAGCGCTGCAGCACCTCGGCCAGGTTGACCGGCGTCTTGTCCAGTTCCAGCTTGCCCATCAGGGCGCGGTTCACTTCGAGCAGGTCGTCGACCAGCTTGCGCAGGTGGTCGGTCTGGCGCCGCAGCACGTCGCGCGCGCGCTGGGCCATGGCGTCGTCGATATTGCGTCCGTTGTCGAGGATCGAGACGGCGCTGGCGACCGCGCTGAGCGGGTTGCGCAGCTCGTGGCCGAGCATCGCCAGGAACTCGTCCTTGGCGGCATTCTGTTCTTCGGCGCGGGCGCGCGCGGTCTTTTCCGACACCAGCAGCGCATTGCGTTCGTTTTCGGCGTCCGAGCGCGAGCGCATTTCGGCCTGCAGGCGCTTGCTCGCTTCACGGATCGCTTCGTTCAGGCTTTCCAGTTCGTGGATGCCGGAGCGCGCCAGCGCGTTCACTTCGCCGCCCCGGCCGAGCAGGGCCGCGGCTTGCGAGGCGCGCGCCACGAAGCGCACCAGGTGGCGTCCGGCCACCATGGCCAGGGCCAGCGCCGCGATCAGGGCGATCACCAGGCCGGCGCTCATCACCGGAACCCCGCGCCACACGGCCGCGTCGATCTCGGCCAGCGGCGCACCGATGATGACCGACCAGCCCGAACGCTCGGAGCGGGTGAAGGCGTCGACCACTTCGTTGCCGTCGCCCGACAGATGCGTGAACACGCCGCTGCGCGTCTTGTTGATGGCGGCCAGGGTGGCGGGACGGACCGTGAGGCCGACGAATTTGTCGGCATTCTCGCTGCGCGCGATGATGATGCCGGCCCGGTCGAGGATCGCCACGCGCCAGCCCGGCGGCAGGGTGCGCCCGGCGAACGAATGCGCGAAGAAGGCCGGCGAAAACGCTTGTCCGATCACGTAACGCTGGCCGGTCGGGGTCCGGATCGGCTGTTCGACCATGACGAAATGGTTCTTCAGCACTTCGCCCCACTTGATGCCGGTGACCTGCCCCTGGCCCGAGGCGAGCATCGCCGTCACCTGGTCCGGATCGGGGCGCCTTGGCAGGTCGACGCCGTAGGCGCGGCGCGTATTGAGCAGTTGCTGGCCGTTGGTGTCGTACAGGATGATCCAGCCGCCCGGCGCGGCGCTCGCCTCGCGCGCTTCCTCGTAGAAGCGGGCCAGGTCGCCGCGCGCCAGCGCGTGCGAGCTGCCCAGCACCTTGAGCACCGACTGGGCCCGGTAGATATCGGCGTCGATGGCGCGCGCGGTCAGCGTCGCGCTTTGCTCGATGCGGCCGATGGCCGAGCTGTGCTGGGTGTCTTGCAGAATGTGCAGCGCGATGGCGCCAAACACGGCAGCCGGAACGACAATCGAGAGGGCCAGGACGATGTAGTGGGAACGCAGGCGCATCAACGGGGGGCGCCGCTGCGGCGCAAGAGGAACTTTGCAGGCATGAATGGACGAATGAATGGACGATCGGACGTGACGGGAACACTGGCCGCGATTTTACCGCACCGGCCGGTGCGTCAGGAAAATCGCTTCAGCGTCCGCGCCGCTCGTGCTCCACGGCCAGCGGCAGCATCGCGCGCCACAGTGCCAGTGCGGCCATGCTGGCGCCGCCGCACAGCCAGCCGCGCAGGTCGAGCGTGGGCTGGGTGGACAGGAACCACATCATCGCCACCATGCCGCCGATGGTCACCATCATGCCGGCCAGCGCCGCCCAGGCGCGCCAGTTGGCCGCGCGCGCGTTGGCGGCGGTGCTCAGGGTCAGGGCGATTTGCTGGTTGATGTTCATGCGCTACAGCATACCTGCTGGCATGGCGAATGTCCACGCCCGGCGGGCGGGCTTGCTGGTACACTCACGTCCAATGCTGGACTGAAACTAACCACCCAACCAGACGACACCGCGCGGCGGTGAACCGACGATGAAAACGTATCTTGGAAGTTGCCATTGCGGCGCCGTGCGCTTCGAGGCCGATATCGACCTGAGCCTGGAAACGTTGCGCTGCAACTGTTCGTTTTGCAAAAAGATCCGCTGGTGGGCGGCGATCGTGAAACCGGAATCGTTCCGCCTGCTGTGTGGCGCTTCGGAGCTGAGCGATTATCAGTTCAAGCGCCGCACCGAGCATCACCTGTTCTGCCGCCACTGCGGGGTGCCGCCGTTCGGCATCGGCCAGTCGCCCCGCCTGGGCAAATTTTACGGCGTTAATATCGCCTGCCTGGACGGCGTCACCGACGACGAACTGTCCTGGGTGCCGGTGCGCTACGTGGACGGACGCAACGAAGAGTGGGACAAGCCGCCCGCCGAAACGGGCTATCTGTAAGCTGTAACGCTCGCCGACGCCTCAGCGGTGGCGCCAGCCGCGCCCGATGTGCGCGCGTGCGTGGCCGCCGTGGCCCCAGTAACGCCCGAAGCCGAAGCCGAGACTGAGCGAGATGGGTGGATAGTAATAGGCCGGTTCCTCGATGTACACCGGCGCCGGCACATACACAGGCTGCGGCACATACACCCGTTCGACCACGGTTACCGGGCGCGAGGAATACTCGACGCGCGAACCGGTGGGCGAGGCGGCGGCCACGCGCTCGCCGGTGCCGGGCGCAACCGGCGTGACGGACACCACGCGCCACTGGGTCGGGTCGGACGGCTGCGCGTAGCGGGTTGACGAAGGATAGGTGGCGCAGCCGCCGAGCGCGGCCAGGACACCGATCAATAACAGGTTTTTCATGGCGGGAAACTCCTCATTCCGATGCGATCACTATAGGCAAACGGCCGCTGGCGGCGCTGCTACTTACAGCTTGTTACAACGATGACATCATACGAAACTTTTTTGTCGTTGACACCTTCCTACATGTACACTATGGAAATGTTTACATAACCAGACGACGTGGAGCGCGATTTGCAGGTGGATGAGCAAGAACTGGGTCATTATCGGCTGAAGCGTCTGTTGGGTGAGGGTGGCTTCGGGCAGGTATACGAGGCCTGGGATTCCAAGCTCCAGCGTACCATCGCCATCAAGCGACTCAAACCGCAAATGCTGTCGTCGCGGCCGGAAAACCTGCTCGACGAGGCGCGCCTGGCCGCGTCCCTGCGCCATCCAAGCTTTGTGCGCATCTTCTCGATCGAGGGCGATGCGGCCCACCAGTCGATCATAATGGAATTTGTCGATGGCTGCACCTTGCGCGAAGCGGGCAAGAGCGGTCCGATGCCCCAAGACAAAGTTCTCGACATCGTGGCCCAGGTGGCCGACGCCATGCGCGAAGCCCACGCGGCCCAACTGATCCACGGCGATATCAAGCCGGCCAACCTGATGCTCGAAGCGTCCGGCAAGGTGCGCATCATGGACTTCGGCCTGGCGCGCAAGATCGACCCGCAAGCGACCGAATCGATCGCCTTCGACCAGACCGAGGGCACCATCGCCTACCTGGCGCCGGAACTGATGATGGGCTCCACGCTGAGCCCGCAAAGCGATGTGTATGCGCTGGGCGTGGTGATGTACGAATTGCTGACCGGTACCCGGCCGTTTTCGCACCTGAGCGGGCTGGCGCTGGCCGCCGCCCACATTCAATCTTCGTCCGACTTGTGGCCGTTTCCGGCGCAAACCGCGCCGGGCGTGATCACACTGGTGCGCGCCATGACGGCGCGCAAGGTCGAGGACCGGCTGGCCTCGATGCAGGCCGTGCAGGATGCGGTGCTGCGCCAGCTGAACCCCGCGTCCGTCCCCGCCGGGGCTGGCAAGGGCGGGCGCGAACACGCGGCGACGCTGTTCGGCAAGAAGAGAGTGCAGATTGCCATGGTCCTGGCCGCGCTGGCGATCGGGGTGGGCGGCGTGCTGCGCACCGGTGTGCTGAACGACTGGTACCAGCGCAACGATCCCTTCTTTTCCGAAGCGACGGCGATGCAGACCGGACTGACGGCGCTGCGCACCTTCGAACGGCCCGAGAGCCTGGACCTGGCGGTGCGCAGCTTCAGCGCCATTCTCGAGCGCGATCCGAATCACGCCGCCGCCGCTGCGGGATTGTCGTTTGCCTACAGCTTCAAGCAAACCAGCGATCATCGCGACGATGCCTGGCTCAAGCGCGCCGATGCCAGCGCCCAGCTCGCCATCAAGCTCAACAGTCAGCTGGCGCTCGGCTACGCAGCCCAGGCGACCGTGCGCGCCGGCCAGCGCAGGCTGCCGGAGGCGCTGTCGCTGGCCGACCATGCCTTGCGGCTCGACCCGCTCAACTGGTTCGGCCTGATTACCAAGAGCAACTCCCTGACGCGCGCGCGCCGCTATCCCGAGGCCGAACGCACCTTGCGCGATGCGATCAAGATCTATCCGGCCGACCACGTGCTGCAGGATTTGCTGGGCACCCTGTATTTCGAGCAGGGGCAGCTCAAGCCCGCCGAAGAGGCATTCCGGCGCAGCATCAAGCTGCAACCGGATACAGTCAGCTCCTACGGCAACCTCAGCCTTGCTTTGCAGCGCCAGAATCGCATGGATGAAAGCCTGCAAGTGTTGCAGCAAGGCTTGCAGGTACGTCCGACGGGCATGCTCTACACCAACCTGGGCAATGCCCTGTTCAACCGCGGCGATTACGTCGGCGCCGCCGAGGCGTTCGAGCGCGCCGTCACGCCCCCGTACGCGACCAATTCCGACTACCTGCGCTGGGCTAACCTGGGCGACACCCTGCGCTGGATTCCGGGGCGCGAGGAAGATTCGCGCAAGGCTTACCGGCAAGCGATCGGAATACTCAAGCCGATGCTGACCGACGCTCCAGGCGACGCCACCTTCCAGTCGCGCATGGGGCTATACGGAGCGCGCCTGGGAGAGCGCGCCGCTGCGCTCGAGCATACCCGGCGCGCCGTGGAAATGCGGCCGGAAGACCCCAACCTGCGCTTTCGCGCGCTCATGGCCTACGAGCTGCTGGGCGAGCGCGACCGCGCCCTGGCGGAGCTGGCGGCGGCGCGCCAGCGAGGTTATCCCATCCATCTCATCAACGCCGAGCCCGATCTGATCGCGCTGCGGCGCGACCCGCGGTACTTTGATTCCACCACAGAAAGTGATAAATGAAGAAACCGACATCGATGCTTCTTGAAGCAAATTTCGACATCAACCAGATCGGCGAAACGCTGGAATGGAAGTTCAGCCGCAAGGATGGGGATGGCAACCCGCTCACGGGCCGTTACGCCGGCGCCATCTATTTCACGATGGGCGAGCAGGTGCACATCAAGGTGCGTGCGGGTGGGTATGAGCAGTTCGAGTCGTTCAAGGTGCTCGATTGTTCCCTCATTACCCGCCCGCAAATCGTATGCATTGCCCCCGGCCAGCTGGCCACCTATGCCAGCCCGTCGCCGTTCGACGGCGTGGCCGGCGCCTGCGTGGCGATCGCCCCCGGCGAATTCGGCCCGCCCCGTGCCAGGGAGAGCGAGGATGACGGACGCAAGTACCACACGATGTCGCGCAAATGGGACAACTTCCTCACCGTCGGCGAAGAAACCGGCCGCTGGGAAGTCTCGTTCGTGCTGACCGTCGAGATCACGCGCCGCTCCGGCAAGCAGGATACGCGCGTGTTCGTGTTCGATCCTGAAGGCGTGGTCGGCGCCGGCGTCACCCCGCCGGACATGGATGACACCGACGACGGCATCGCTTGCATGCCGGAAGGCGAGATCATCGGCGGCTTGCCGGCCTGATCCGGATAAGCTAGCTGGTGCCGGCGTCCAGGCCCAGCACCCGCAAATGGCGGCGCAGCGCCTCGCTCGGGGTTTTGAGGAGCGATGCGCACAGGGCCAGGTCGCCGCCATGGACGCGCAGGGCGGCGTCGAGTTCGTCGCGCGGAATCAGGGCCGCCGGGCGGATTGCCGGATGCGCTTCGATCAGCTTGTACAGCGAGGGCCGCGACAGGCCCAGCTGCTGGGCCGCGCCGCTGATCTGCCAGCCGTGTTCTTCCAGTGCGTCGAGCAGGTCATCGTTGCTGACCTCGGCCAGCTTGCGCCGCGGCGCCGTATCGGGCGGCGCTTTCATGCTGGCGCTGCGCGGCTGTTCGTGCGGCTGCCCGTTCGGTGCGGCCAGGCTGGCGCTGGCCGAGCGCAGCGGCGCCGGCGCCTGCACATACTGCGACAGTACCGGGCGCTCGCCCGCCTGCAACGCCATCACCATGCGTCGCGCCACATTGGCCAGCTGGCGGATATTGCCCGGCCAGTCGTAATTGCACATTTCGCTCACCAGCGCCGGAGGAAAGGCCGCCAGCTCCTCGGCTTTCAAGCCGCAGCCCTTGAGCATGTGCAGCAGCAGCACCCCAATATCTTCGCGCCGTTCGCGCAAGGTCGGCACCCGGATCACGAACGCTTCCATGCGGCGCAGCAAAGGCTGGTTGAATCCGCGCGCGTCGAGATCCTGGTCGGTGGCGGCGATCAGGCGCGCCGTCGTGCGCGCATCCTGGCTCGCGCCCAGCGGCCGGTAGCAGCCCGTTTCCAGCACCCGCAGCAGCATCGGCTGCACCGAGGCCGGCGTGTCGCCCAGCTCGTCGAGGAACAGGGTGCCGCCATCGGCTTCGGCAAACAAGCCCTGGCGCGGCGCCTGCGCGCCCGTGTAGGCACCCTTGGCCGCGCCGAACAGGTCGGCCGCGGCCAGCGACTCGCTCAGGGTCGCCATGTTCACCGCCACCAGCGGATTGGCGCTGCGCTTGCTGGCCTGATGGATCGCGCGCGCGGCCACATCCTTGCCGGTACCGGTTTCGCCCAGCAGCAGCACGGCCAGGTCGGTGCCCGCCACCTGGCGGATCAGTTCGCGCGTGGCGATGGCGCCGCTGCTCACGCCCAGGAGGCCTGGAAACAGGTTAGGGCGGGGGAAACTCGTCATCCAGTGCAGGCACAGCAGCACATGGCCGCCCAGGCCCAGCACCACGCCGGCGGCCACCTCCTCGCGGGTAAAACTGCGTGTACCGCTCAGCAGCGTACCATTGACTTCAAGCGCCATGCGGCTGTCGGGCGCGGCCAGTTCGACGCCGTCGTCGGCCGTACGGCGCACCATCAGCGGGGCGCGCGCGATCGCCCGGTGGCCGAGCGCGATGCCATCCTGGCCGGGACGGAAAAACAGCGGAGCGTAGCGGCACACCTCGATCGCGCCTTCCTCGGCCGGTCCGATGAATTGCTCGCCGATGCGCTCGGTTTCCGGGTGCCACAGGATCGTCAGGCCCAACAGCGCACTGGTGATGCCATTTTTCTGCGAGAAAAGCTGTGTCGTCAGCGTGTTATCAACATCGTTCACCGTTCGGCTCCATGGCACAGCGTTTAGTAATTGCCAATTATAGAGCAAGCCCGGCAATTGTTGACATGTAAAGAGTCCCTGCTTTACACGTGTTTTACACGTTTCGCGTCAAATCCCCTCCGGGCATCTCCGCGTCATCTTGCCCCTGAACATGTAAATAAGGGGGGCTTTACATGCCCGTTGACATGTTTTTCCTTGTAAATCAGGGAATTGACATGCCGTTCGCGCACTTATCAGTGTGGCACGGGAGTTGCTATGTACCTAAGCGCGGCCTTGTCGGGCTGCAAGTGGCTAATCCGCCGGAGAGAGTTGGAAACATGGGTATCGTGATCGAGAGTTATGCATTTGTTGGCGTGGCCACCCGGGCAACCGGGCCGACGGCCCAGGTATGGCTGCCGCCCGGCTTTACGCTGACCGGCGGCGGCGCCTACGACATGGGCCGCGGCACCTCGAACACGCTGACCGCCTGCTACCCGACCCGCAACCACGCCGGCGTCTTCAACGGCTGGACCGCGGCCGGCCGCGATTTCGGCCTGGCCGACCCGGTGCCGCTGGCGGTGTACGCGGTCGGCATCCGCATCACCCGCGACGGCGTGCCGGTCAAGGTCGAACAGCAAGTGTTTTCGGCCACCAGCGCGCTGGTGTCGGAGCCGGGCGTGAGCGTCAAGCTCGGCGCCGGCTGGATCGGCACCGGCGGCGGCGCCCAGGACAATTACGCCACGCCCGTGAACGGCAACATGCTCACCGCCAGCTACCCGCTGATCGGCACCGACGGCAAGATCTGCGGCTGGAGCGCTTCCGGGCGCGATCACGACGCGGCCGACCAGGCGCGCGTGACCGCGTTCGTGATCGGCATCCGCACCGGGCCGGACGTGGCGCTGGAAGCCCACATCGTATCGAACACCAGCCTGCTGACCGGCTACCCGAGCGCGCTGGTAGCGGCGCCCCACGGCAATGCCGTGGTGGCCGGCGGCGGCGCGCTGGTGGGCGAGAACGGGCGCGGCACGATGCTGAGCGCCTCGTGTCCCATCATCAGCAGCCAGGACGGCCGCCTGACCGGGTGGTTCGCCGCCCGCAAGGTGCAAAAATCCGCCCCGCCGAGCGGCATTACCGCGTATGGAGTCATGCTTGAAGCTGCGTGACTGGATCCTGATCGGCATGGCGCTGCTGGCGATGGCGGTGGACCTGCCTGCGCGCGCCGCCGGCGCGGTTGGTGCCAGCGGCGGCCTGCTGGCGAGCGGCGTCCACTCGGACCGGCTGGCATGGCAGCACTTCGCCGGCATCGTGGCACCGGCAGGGCGCGGCCGGGTTCAATTCGAAACCTGGGCCGCCGACGAAGACATCTACACCGAGACCCCGGCCTGGCCGGGCGAGGACGCCCGCCCGCGGCGCCTGCGCAGCAGCGTGCTGCAGCGCGTGCTGGCGCCCCACGGCAGCCTGGGTGCGCCCAGCGGCGACTGCGGCGCGGTGGCCAATGCTACCTCGGGCAATTTTCCTGTCGAAGCCCCGCAGCCCGGCCAGGCGCCGTGCTTTGCCGAAGAAGTCAGGCGCAACCTCGCCACCTACCGCTACATCGTGCAGAACCAGCTGCACACCCAGGCCGGGCTGGCCGCCGCCTACCAGAAGGCGCAGGGCGGCTGGCGCGTGTCGCTGCCGGACGACGCGGTCCAGGTCAAGGCCGACTGGGTGCCGGTCGATACCCTGGTTGCCTGGCTGGGACGCAACGGCGTGCGCCTCAATGCGGCGCAGGTGCGTGCCCAGTTCCACACCACCAGCGCGCAGGACACGACCTTTGCGATGGTGGCCATGCACATCAGCTCCAAGGATGCACCGAACTGGGTGTGGGCCAGCTTCGAGCACCGCCTCAATCCGGGCCGTTGCGACACCATGGGCTGCAACGACAGCTATGGCGCCGCGCGGCGCAGGATTGTCCCGCTGGCGGGCACGCAAAACGGCCAGTACGGCGCCTGCGCCAAGACGCCGGCCTTGAAAAAACTGTTCGAGGTCAAGCGCGTGGCACCGGCGTGGCACAACTACTGCCTCAAGGCGTCCGAAATCGCCTTCGTGGCGCCCGGGGGAGAGCCGCTCATGCACGGCAATTCGTTCACCGAGCGCGTTGCGGCGGGCATTCCGATCAAGCGTTCCTCGTGCATCTCCTGCCACGCCAGCGCCGGCTTCAGCCGCGACGGCAGCCCGTACATCAAACAGCTCACATCGCACCCCATGGGTACGGTGAAACTGCCGGCCGAGATCGTCGCCAACGATTTCATCTGGGGCATCCTGACAATCAACGCCGTGCCAGTGGAGCAGGCGAAGAACCCGCATAACCTCGATCGAACGAGGATTACAGCCAGACGATAGGCGGACGGCGTTCCACCGCGCCTGCCGCTGCACCCCGTCGTCTCCTTTAACGCGCACCCCGAGTGCGCGTTTTTTTTGGCCGCTCGGCTCGCCTATAATTGCTTGAACACTCACACCTGGAGATCGCATTTTCACCATCCGCCTGGCGCGCCTGTCCGAAAAACCGCAGCTCGAAGCCCTCATCGAGCGTTCCGGCATTGGCCTGGCCGCAGGGTTCTACACGCCGCAGGAAGCTGCGGCCGTCACGCGCGAGGTGTTCGGCGTCGACAGCGCGCTGGTGGAAGACGGGACGTATTTTGCGATCGACGATGGCGACACCGTGGTCGCCTGCGGCGGCTGGAGCCGGCGCGCCACCGATTTCGGCGGCGACGGCGCCAAGCATGGCAATGACCGCCTGCTCGATCCGGCCACCGAGCCGGCGCGCATCCGCGCGTTCTTCGTCGACCCGGCGCTGGCGCGCAAAGGGCTAGGCAGCATGCTGCTGCGGCACTGCATCGACGCAGCCGCGCAGGCGGGTTTCCGATCGCTCGAACTGGTATCGACCATGCCGGGGGAACCGCTGTACCTGGCACACGGCTTCGTGGCAATCGAACCGATCGTCCTGCCGCTCGCCGGCGGGGTGGCGATCCGGCTCACGCGCATGGGGCGCAGCCTCGCGGTTTAGTTTCCTAATCGGGGTCAGACCTTAATGGCGTTAAGTAAAGCCGTTTTCTGACCACAAACCTCAAAACCGTCTTTCCCGCCTGCGCGGGAAGTCATTTCTGCCAATGGCAGGAATGACGGAGCTTAGTTTAGCGGCATGAAGGTCTGACCGCGGTTTGGAAATATTGCAAGCATGCGAGGTACAGGCGGGGAGCTTACGCGAGGATCGAGAGCAGGCCGTCGAGGCCCGTATAGGTCAGCGCCACGTCGGCCTGGGCGCGCACCACGGGCTTGGCGCGGAACGCCACCGACAGGCCGGCGATGCTCATCATGCGCAGGTCGTTGGCGCCGTCCCCCATGACGATCGCTTGCGACGTGTCGATGCCGATGTCGGCGCACACGCGTTCGACCGTGCGCTTTTTTTCCTCGGCATCAACGATCCCGCCCAGTACGCGCCCGGTCAGCTTGCCGCCGACGATTTCCAGCACGTTCGCATGCGTGTAATCGAGCCCGAGGCGCGTTTTCAGGCGTTCGGTGAAGAAGGTGAAGCCGCCCGACACCAGGAGCGTGCGCAGGCCGGCCGCGCGCACTGCCGCCAGCATCGCTTCGCCCCCCATGGAAATGGCGAGGCGTTCCTCATACACGCGCTCGAGCGCCGAGGCGTCCAGGCCCGCGAGCAGCGCCACGCGCCGCGTCAGGCTTTCGGAAAACTCCAGTTCACCGCGCATGGCCGCTTCGGTAATGGCCGCCACCTGGGGTTTGAGCCCCTGCATGTCGGCGATTTCGTCGATGCATTCGATGGTGATCAGGGTCGAGTCCATGTCCATCGCCACCAGCCGGAAGTCGGCCAGCGTGCGCCCGGGCGCGATGAAGGTGGCGTCGATGCGGGCAGCGCCCGCAGCCACCTCGATGGTCTGCTTGAGGACCTTGGAAAAATCGATCCGTTCGCAGCGGATCGCGTGCGGCCCCAGCTCCCTCACGCGCGCCGGATTGGCCAGTGCAGCAATGCGGCGCAGGGTGTCGATGGTCGTGTCAGGGCCTTGCAGCACCAGGTTCATGGTCGTCATGTTCGTTTTACGCTAACAGTTGTTTAATCGTTTGCTTGACCTGCGTGACCCGCGCCGCGAGATCGGGCATGCTGGCGGTGATTTTCAGCTTGTCCTGGCCGGCCAGCTTGATGTGGCGGTTCTTCTGGATCAGCGTGATGATGCGCATCGAGTCGATCGGCGGATTGACCATGAACTGCAGGCTGGCCGCTTCGCCGTGGGCATCGATCTTGATGATGCCGACCGTTTTGGCCGCGATGCGCAGGCGGTGCGTTTCGATCAGGGCCTTGACCGGGTCGGGCAGCTTGCCAAAGCGGTCGATCAGCTCTTCCTGCATGTCGTCGATCTTTTCCTGCGCGCCGCAGTTGGCCAGGCGCTTGTAGATCGACAGGCGTTCGTGCACATCGCCGCAGAAGTCGGCCGGCAGCAGCGCCGGTACGTGCAGGTTGATTTCGGTGGTGGTGGCCAGCGGCGCGGCCAGGTCGGGTTCCTTGCCGGCCTTGAGCGAACGGACCGCTTCGTTGAGCATGTCGGAGTACAGCTGGAAGCCGATTTCGAGCATTTCGCCGGACTGGTTCTCGCCCAGCACTTCACCGGCGCCGCGGATTTCCAGGTCGTGCATCGCCAGGAAAAAGCCGGAGCCCAGTTCTTCCATCTGCTGGATGGCGTCGAGCCGGCGCTGCGCCTGTTTGGTCAGGCTGCTCACATCGGTGACCAGCAGGTAGGCATAGGCCTGGTGGTGCGACCGGCCCACGCGCCCGCGCAGCTGGTGCAGCTGGGCGAGGCCGAATTTGTCGGCGCGGTGCATGATGATCGTGTTCGCGGTCGGCACGTCGATGCCGGTTTCGATGATGGTCGTGCACAGCAAGATGTTATAGCGCTGCGCCACGAAGTCGCGCATCACCTTTTCCAGGTCGCGCTCGTGCATCTGGCCGTGGGCCACGCCGATGCGCGCCTCCGGCAGCAGCTCGGTGAGCATGGCGAAGCGGTTCTGGATGGTCTCGACTTCATTGTGCAGGAAGTAGATCTGGCCACCGCGTTTGAGTTCGCGCAAACACGCTTCGCGGATGATCGAGCCGTCTTCGCTGCGGACAAAAGTCTTGATCGCCAGGCGCTTTTGCGGCGCGGTGGCGATGATCGAAAAGTCGCGCAAGCCTTCCAGCGCCATGCCCAGCGTGCGCGGAATCGGCGTGGCGGTGAGGGTGAGCACGTCGACTTCGGCGCGCAGGGCCTTGAGCGCTTCCTTCTGGCGCACGCCGAAGCGGTGTTCTTCGTCGATGATGACCAGGCCCAGACGGGTGAACTGCACGTCCGGCGAGAGCAGCTTGTGGGTGCCGATCACGATGTCGAGCGTGCCGTCGGCCATGCCCTTGATCGCGTTGTTGATTTCCTTGCCGGTCCGGAAGCGCGACAGTTCGGCGATGCGCACCGGCCAGTCGGCGAAGCGGTCGGCGAAGGTTTGCGCATGCTGTTCCGCCAGCAGGGTGGTCGGCGCCAGGATCGCGACCTGCTTGCCGCCCATGACGGCGATGAAGGCGGCGCGCAGCGCTACCTCGGTCTTGCCGAAGCCGACGTCGCCGCACACCAGGCGGTCCATCGGTTTGCCGGCGGTCATATCCTTGATGACGTTGTTGATGGCCTCGGCCTGGTCGGGCGTTTCCTCGAAACCGAAGCTGTCGGCGAAGTTCTGGTAGTCGTGCGCCGAGTATTCGAAGGAGTGGCCCTTGCGCAGCGCGCGCCGCGCGTACAGGTTAAGCAGTTCGGCGGCGGTGTCGCGCACCTGTTCGGCCGCCTTGCGCTTGGCTTTTTCCCACTGGCCCGACCCCAACGCGTGCAGCGGCGCGTCTTCGGGCGAGGCGCCCGAGTAGCGCGAGATCACATGCAGCTGCGAGACCGGCACGTACAGCTTGGTGTCCTTGGCGTATTCGAGGTGCAGGAATTCGGTTTCGCCTTCGCCCAGGTCCATGCTGGTCAGGCCCATGTAGCGCCCGATGCCGTGGTTGATGTGCACGACCGGGTCGCCGATCTTCAGTTCCGACAGGTCGCGCACCATCGACTCGACCTGGGTCACGCCTTCCTGCTTCTTCTTGCCGGCGCGCCGGCCCGAGCCCGCATACAGCTCGGTCTCGGTGATGAAAATCAGGTTGCCGGTGCCAAGCTCCGACAATTCGAAGCCGGCCTGCAGGGGCGCCACGCCCAGCGCCAGTCTGGCGTCGGACTGCACGAAGCCGGCGAAGCCTTCGACCGGCACCAGCGCGAGCTTGTATTCGTTGAAGTACTGCTGCAGCGTTTCGCGGCGGCCGTTCGATTCGGCGCAGATCATCACGCGCTTGTCGCGCTTGTCGTTCTCCAGCAGGTAGGAACGCAGGTTCGTCAGTGGATCGTCGATGCGGCGGTTCACCGCAATGTTGGGAATCGGCGCCGACAGTTCGGACGCCTGCAGGTCGGCGTCCTTGGTGAGAACCCAGCGAGCGTACGATTTGGCCAGGGTGAAGAAGTTCTCGTCGGAGAGAAACAGTTCATCGGGGGCCAGGATCGGGCGGTCGCGGTCGGCCTTGAGGAAGCGATAGCGCGATTCGGTGTCGAGCCAGAAGCGCTTGATGGCGCCGTCGATGTCGCCCACCAGCGCCAGGCTGGCCTTTTGCGGCAGGTAGTCGAACAGGGTCGCGGTCTGCTCGAAGAACAGCGGCAGGTAGTATTCGATACCGGCCGAGGCGATCCCGCTGCTGACGTCCTTGTACACCACCGAGCGCGACGGGTCGCCCTCGAAGCGTTCGCGCCAGCGGCTGCGGAAGGTGGTGCGGGCCGCTTCGTCCATCGGGAATTCGCGCCCGGGCAGCAGGCGCACTTCGCGCACCGGATAGAGCGAGCGCTGGGTGTCGGCGTCGAAGGTGCGGATGGTTTCGATTTCGTCGCCGAACAAGTCGAGCCGGTAGGGCAGCGCGGAACCCATCGGGAACAGGTCGATCAGGCCCCCGCGCACCGAATATTCGCCGGGCGACATCACCTGCGAATTGTGGGTGTAGCCAGCCAGGGTCAGTTGTGCCTTGAGGCGCGTTTCGTCGAGCTTTTCGCCCTGCTTGAAGAAGAAGGTGTAGGCGGCCAGGAACGATGGCGGCGCCAGGCGCACCAGGGCCGTGGTGGCCGGCACGATCAGGACGTCGCACTGGCCGTTCTGGATTTCGTGCAGGGTGGCCAGGCGTTCGGAGACAAGGTCCTGGTGCGGCGAAAAGGCGTCGTAGGGCAGCGTTTCCCAGTCCGGCAGCAGGTGGCAGGCCAGCTTGCCGTCGGCGAACCAGGGGATTTCATCGAGCAGGCGCTGGCCGTCGCTGGCGTTGGCCACGATCACGGTCAGCATCTGCTTTGCCGATTTGAGTTCGAGCGCCGCCACCGCCAGCGCATACGCGTCCGAGGATCCGTACAGGGTCGGAAGGGCGAAGCGGTTACCGGATTTCGGGAGTGATTTCTTTAAATCGAAAGGCATGCGGGCTGCGGGCTGTGAGCGGGACGGCTAATTATAGCTGGATATGGGTAACGGTGACTGCGCCCGGCCGGCGACCCGCGGGAGTCCTACGCCGGACGGCGATTGGCAATCCCGAACGGCACATGCACCATCGGGATCGTCCCTCCGGGCGAGGACGTCAGGTGCGTCAGCTGGTCGTCGAAGAATATATGCGGCTTGAAGATCGACAGCACGCGCGTCTTGTTCATCCCGCCCAAAAAGAAGGTTTCGCTGGCCGACACGCCCCAGCTTTTGAGCGTGGTCACCACGCGTTCGTGCGATGGCGCGTTGCGGGCGGTGATGATGGCGATGCGCAGCACCTTCTTGTAGCCCGGGTCGCGCCGTTGTGCGCGCTCTTCCAGCCGCTGCATCAGCGACAGCTTGCGGAACATCTCGGCCAGGGGCCCCGGCTGGTGGGGGATGGACATGTGTTTGGTTTCGTGCGCGTGGAATTCTTCGAGATCGTTATTGCGCTTGAAGATGGTCTCGGATTCGTCGTCGGCGATCACGCCGTCGAAATCGAAGGCCACGCGCAGTTCGACGTCGTCGTCCTCATCGACGATTTTCGATGGCAGCACCAGACCGGCCGGATAATTGGCCGCGATGGCGCTCTTGACGTCTTCCTCGTTCGCGCTTAAAAACAGCGCCGCATTGAACGCCGGCAGATAGGTGTAGGGCGACTTGCCGGTGATGAAGGCGGCGCGCGAAATATCGAGGCCGTAGTGGGCAATCGAACGCATCACGCGCAGTCCCGTTTCCGGCGAATTGCGGGAAAAGAGCACCACTTCCACGGGATTGTGGCGCGGGAAGACCTTGTTGATGGCCAGGAAGCGGCGGATGAAGGGAAACGCAACGCCCTTGCCCAGAATGACGTCGAGATTGCGTTCCTGGTACCTGCGGTATTCGTCCGCTCCGCTGTCCAGGTACACCTGGTGCGAGGCGGTCAGGTCGAACAGGGCGCTCGACGCCACGCCGATTACCAGCTTTCCCTCAATCTCGAACGACATCACTCATCCTCATTCTGGAGTTCATCGAAACAGGCCAGGCCGGCCGCGTCCAGCCCTTCGAGCACGAACGGGTCGTCGGCCTCGAAGTGGGCCGAGTCGACCAGCATGCGCAGGCGGCTGATCATGTCGCCCAGCGCCAGCGCTTGCGAGAGCGGCGTGCCGTCCGGCTGGCCGGCCTGCTCGATGGCGGACGTCACTGTATCAGGAAAGCCCCACGCCTCGGCGATCCGCACCGACAAGGCGCGCGCCTGCGCGTGCAGGGCGATGATGAACGCTTCCGATTGCGGTAGCGCGGGCTCGGTATTGACCTGGTCGAGCAGGCGGAAGGAAACGATCAGGCCCAGGTTGTACAGCAGCCCGGCGAAATACGCTTCGACCGGGCTGGCGCGCACCGCCGGCGCCAGCACGCTGGCCGCCAGCGCGCATTTTTCGCACTGGCGCCACAGCAGCGGCGTGGACAATTGCGAAAACGGCCCTGGCGTCATGCTGATGATGATCGGCAGTAGCGAGGCGCGTCCGATCAGCATGCGTAAGCCGTTCACCCCCAGCAGCATGGTGGCCCGTTCGACCGTGGTGACCGGGTCGTTGGTGTGGTAGTGGGGATGGTGGCAGGGACGGTTTGCTTCGCGCAGTATCTCGGCGACCAGTTCCTTGTCCTGCGACAGCTGGCGCGCCAGGTCGGCGCCGGAAACGGTATTGTCGCGCATGCTGCGCAGCAATTGCGGAAACAGGGCGGGCATGCTGGGCGCGAGGGTGATCTCGTCCATCGGCAGCTGGCCCATGTAGGCCAGATCGACAAGGATGACTTTTTCATCACTCGATGGGCCGCTGTTCGGCGTAATGCCGGCCAGCCAGCGGTAGAACAGCGCGTCGACCTGCTGCGCGTGCACGGGGTCGGGTGCGCGCACACGCACTGGAGCGGGCGCGACAGGGGCGGGCGCAGGCTTGCTTTCTTCACTGTCGCTGCCCAACAATCGATCTAACCACCGTTTCATCGCGTTTCTCTTTTTACCTGCACAAAGGCCCTCACCGGGATTTTACCCCATTACTCAGTAGAAACATCGGTCGGAATCGTCCGGCAGCGTGGAATTTCGTCTTGTGGCGCGTGTTGAACACACATGCGGTTGCCGGAGCATCCGCCCGCATGAGGTATACACTAGGACTACATTTCCACGATACCCAATTTGAGGATTGAACGCGATCAAAATCGTGCGGGATGCGGATACGCGAATTTCCTGAGCGCATTATGATTTATCGAGGGCGATGACTGCTCCAGTTTAGCTAAGGTAAAACATGGATGAATACTGGTATTGCCTGATCGCCTCCAAATACGACCGCGACCTCGGCTGGTTTTGCGCCCCGCTGGCGCAAGAGGGCGCGAAGGTGACGGAGTTCCGGATGAACGGCGAGACCATTCCGCTTGAAAAAATCCGGATTGATCCACCTTATATCCGCTTCATCGTCGACCTGCCGTCCGGCGTCACCGATGCCAGCGCGAAGATATCGGCACGCGCTCCGTCCACGAAGATCAATACCCAAATTGTTGTGGCGTTGATAACGGTTTTCGGTACCATTATTTCCGCATATCTTCTTTTCCTAGGCAAGACGCCGGGGGCTGCTTCAGACGCCAAGCCTGGTCCGTCCCTCGCTGCTACCGGGGTACCGGGGTCGGCAGGCGCCGCCGCGTCGGCCGGACTATCCGTGTATAAAGAGCCGCAGGGCGCTTCTGTTGGCGCCAACGACCCAGTTGGCGGACAAGCCGCGCAAACGCAGCAGCTGATACCTCCTTCGGAAACGACTTCGTCTACCGTGCGTGTCGGGAGCGTCGGGTGGATCTACGTGGGATCGCGCATCGATGGCGAGTGGGGACGCAGCGCGGCGGATGGAATCGAGCCGCCGAAAACGCTGCGGGTAGCAAATCTGCCATCGGCTGGTTCCACTTACACGGTCATAACGCCCGTGTATGTTCGTAGTTTGCCGCCGAAGGAAATGGTTGATAAATCACGCCCACCGATGGAGAAGAGCATTGGCGCACTGGGACCAGGCACGACAGTGAAAGTGGATGTGGTGAAGTCGGTTCAGGTCGACGATCCCGAGCCGCGAACCTGGATTTGGGCCCATGTAACCGTGACCGGAATGGGGTATTAACCGGTACGCAGCACCGTTGCCAGCCTGTTAATCGCACTGTAACAACACCGCCGTTATATTATCCCGGCTGCCGTCCTGCAAGGCGGTGGCGATCAGTTCCTTGCAGCACTCTTCCAGCCGGTCCGCGCTCGCACCCGCCAGCAGGGCGGCGATACGCTCGTCGGACGTTGCGCCATACAGGCCGTCGCTGCACAGCAAATACACATCACCCGCTTCCACCGCCTGGATCCGCAAGTCCGGATGGACGTCGCACGAAGGCCCGAGCGCTTGCAGCAGCAGATTGCGCGGCGGCAAGTGTCCGGTTGCGCCCGCTTCGATGGCTTCCTGGTACATGGTCTGGTCGCGCGTGAGCTGGGTCAATTGGCCGGCGCGGTAACAGTACAGGCGGCTGTCGCCGACGTGAAACACCAGCAGCGGGCCGCCCGGTTCGGGTTGCCACAGGCCGGTGAGCGTGGTTCCCATGCCGCCGCCATCGCCGCGCCGGTTGGCCAGATTGGTCTGGTACATGCGCTGGTTGGCATACTCGACGGCGTCGTGCACGGTGACCATGGCGGCCAGGGCCGCCTCGCTCGCGATGCCGTCCAGATCGGTGGCGCCGGGGTCGAACGGGCTGGGCCGGAAGTTGGGCGGCACCCCGTTGCTGTCGGCATCGGTGCTGGCGTGCAGGAACTGGGCCAGCGACGTGAGAGCGTCGGCACTGGCGATCTCGCCCGAATCATGGCCGCCCATGCCGTCGGCCACGGCCACCAGCCCGAGGGCGGCATCGATCAGGAAATTATCCTCGTTCGACGGACGGACAGTGCCGGTGTCGGTCATGCCAAAAGCCGTACCGGCGGCGAGCCGGTGCGGTGCGGACGGTGAAAGTTGCTTCCAAAAATACAAGGCGGCTCCTGAAGGT
This sequence comes from Massilia pseudoviolaceinigra, assembly GCF_030846505.1. NCBI lineage: Bacteria > Pseudomonadati > Pseudomonadota > Betaproteobacteria > Burkholderiales > Oxalobacteraceae > Massilia > Massilia pseudoviolaceinigra. Next base: position 66,624 of record NZ_JAVCWL010000011.1, read on the forward strand.
GGACCGGCGCCGATGGTAGGCAGCGGTCGCATATCTGCCATGCTAGCACGCAGGGTACGCTTTGTCCGGCCTGAAACGGCAAAAAACCCGGGTCAGGGCCGCCCGGGTCAGGGCCACCCGGGTCAGGGCCGCCCGGGTCAGGGCCGCCCGGGCCGGGGCACCCGGGCTAGGGCAAGCGCTCGGGCACCGCGAGCGGCGCGCCCGCGTTGCGTGGACGGTTCAGAGCGGCCAGGCCGAGCGCCGCCAGCAGCGCCGCGCCCAGGGTGGCGGCGCCGAGCACCAGCATGGCGCCGGCCGGACCGAAATCGCGCGCGAGCAGGGCGGCGGCGACGGGACCTGCCGCCGCGGCGACGCCCGCCAGCAGGCACAAGCCCTGGCCCGGTGGACGGATGCGCGCGCACAGGAGCGCCAGCAGCGCCGCGGCCAGGCCGCCGAGGAGGGGAAACCAGCCGGCGTCGTCCAGCTGCGCCGTTGTCAAAGGGATCAGGAACATGAAAACGCCGGGGTACAGGCAGGCCGCAGCCACGACGGCGGGCGCCGCCAGGGACGGGGGCTGCACGGGTATGGGCAAGCGCGGGCGGGCGCTGCGCCGGTCCAGCACGGCCGCCGCTAGGGCAGCGCCGGCCAGCGCGACCGCGGCGCCGGCAAAGCACGCTCCGGCGTAACCGAGATGGTCGGCCAGCACGGCGCCGGCAGCCGGCGCGCAGCAGGCCGCCAGTGCCGCGCCGCCGGCCAGCAGGGCCAGTCCACGCGCGTTGCCGCTGGCGTCGGCGTTGTCGTGCACGTAGCCGTGGCAGGCGCTGAGCATCAGCGCCACGCCGACACCGCCGGCGGCGCGCGCCAGCAGCAGCGCCGCCAGATTGGGAGCAAGCGCGGTGCAGGCCAGGGCCGCCGCCGTCGCCAGCGCCCCGGCCACATAGCCGCGCCGGCGGCCAACCCGGTCCGACCAGGGGCCGGCCCAGGCCAGCGTGAGCATGAGCGCCAGCACGAAGGCGCTGACCGGCAGGGGCGAGGCGCCCGCGTGCGGCGCCAGCACCGGCTGCACCAGCAGCGCGGCAAATACGCACAAAAAGGCGAGCAGGCGCACGGTGACGATGCGCTGGCGCGCCAGCGGGCCGCCGCTGCCGTCTTCGTCGAAGCGATAACGTGCGCGCAGGCGGCGCAGCACAATGGCGCCGACGGCTTGCTGCGCCGGCGCCGCCGCGCGCCGGGTGACCTCGCGCAAGCCGTCGTTGATGCGCGCTTGAAGCAGATTCAGGCGCGCTGCGAGACCATCGGGCGGGCCGGCCGCGGCGCGGTGGCGAAAGTCGCCGGCGGCCATGTGGCTCATGACGGCGATCACCTGGCGCACGGGAGCCGAAAAATTCAGGGTAACGATGAACCACAGCGCCTCGAACGCGATGCACAGGCTGGCTAGCAGCAGCACCGCCAGATCGTAGCGCAGCGCCGACATTTGCGTTCGCACATAGCCGCGTTCCACGCCCACGTGCACCTGCCCATGGCGGACGTAGCGGTGCACGATGTCGGCGCGGGTGTCCAGGTAGTTCTCCGGCGCGATCACTTCGGCGCCCTTGCCGCCGCGGTACAGCACCTTGCCGCTGGCGTCGGTGAGAAGGATGTAGGCGATGTCATTATGGCGCGCCAGGAGTGCTTTCCACGCGCCGGCGCTGCCCGCGGCCTGCGCCAGTGGCGTGCCCTGGTCGATGGCGCGCGCCAGCCGCCCCGCCAGCGCCTGGCCGATGGTCTCGGCCTTGCGTTCGAGCGCGGGCAGGAAGCGCTGGTCCGACAGCGACCAGGCATATGCGGCCAGCGCCACTTGCGTGAGCAGCATCACGGCCAGCACGAAGGCGCACAGCCGGCGCGTGGGGCGCGCGTACAGTTCGCGGTCGCCCCGCTGCACGTGCATCATTCGGGGGCCGGGGCCAGCGTGTCGCGCGCCGCCGCCAGGTCGTGCAGCGCGTTGGTCGCCATCAGGTTGACGTCGCCCACCAGTGCGGCGGCATGCGGCGCGGCGCCGTCGCCGGAGGGGGGCAGGCCGAGCGCCGCGTTCATGCGCGCCAGGGTGCCGTCCATGCGCCGCACCAGCAGGTCCACGCCGAACACGAAACAGAAGGTGGTGAGCAGCACCGCGCACACGGTGGCCAGGGTCAGTTCGCGCGCCACCAGCGCGATGGCGCCGGCCTGGCGGTGCGTGGCATGGCGCAGCAGCAGCGTGCCGGCCGGGGTGCCGCCCGGCTGCGACAGGCGCGCGCCGAGCGTGACGAAACCCGGTTCGCGCAGCAGCCAGTCGCGCGCGGCGGCCTGCCCGAGCAGCGCCGGAGCACCGGCGTCGGCGGCGCCCGCGTGAAACACGCTGGCGGCGGCGTTGTCGATGACGCTGATGGAGACGATGTCGGGGTCGCGCCGCAGTTCGCGTTCGAGCACCGCGGCGGCGTCGGGCAGGGCGTTGAGCGGCAGGCCGAGCGCAATGCGCCCTTCGAACAGGGTGCGCAGTTCGTCGAGGGTGAAGCGCAGCCGCGATTCGTCGATGGCGCGCGTGGTGTCGTCAAGGCGGGTCGCTTGCAGCACCACGCCCAGGCCCAGCGCAAGGGCGGACACCAGCACGATGGGGGCGGCAATAAGGAGACTGAGTCGGGATGGCGCCATCGTGCGTGGAATAGTATTCGAACGACAATAAGTGTAGCATCGAACGAGCTCATCCATGGTTCGCCAGGACGCCGGCCGGCATCCTGGGCGAAGGAACAGGCGCCGGGGAGGCGCTTGGGTACTCAGGCAGCGATTTTTTGTGCGTTGCGCGCGGCCCAGCGATACAGGCCGCTGACAATCGCACCGCCCAGCACCAGAGCGATCAGCATGTGCGTCGTTTCGCTCATGCCGTTGGCGATGGCCAGCGGTTCGCCCACACCCGAGGCGACGATCAAGCCGGCCAGGCCGACGTTGAACAGGCTCTCGCCGACGATAAAGCCGGACATGATCAGGACGCCAATGCGCTTGGCCGTTTCGCCCCAGGTCGCGCTGCTCACGGCGCGTTCGAACAGCCAGCCGGCGACGGCGCCGACCACTACCGGCGCGGTCACCGCGCTTGGCAGGTAGATCGCCAGCCCCACGCCGAGCGGCGGCAGGCTGTAGCGGTCGCCGCTGGCCTTCTTGACGACGAAATTGACGACGACCAGCAGCAGCCCGAGCAAGGCGCCGTAACCGACCAGGTTCCACTCGAGGTTATTGCCGATGACGCCTTTGGCCAGGGTCGAGATCAGCGTGGCTTGCGGCGCCGCCAGCGGATTATCCGAGATCACGCCAACGTTCGGCGCGCCGGCAAAGCCATTGGCGCGGTTCAGCAGTTCGAGCACCAGCGGCACCACGGCCGAACCGGCACCGACGCCGATCAGCAGGCCGACCTGCTGCTTCCACGGCGTGGCGCCAACCAGCTGGCCGGTTTTCAGGTCTTGCAGGTTGTCGTTACCGATAACGGCCACCGCCAGCACCACGGTGGTGACGAACAGCGCATAAGCGACCAGTGCATGCGCCACTTCCGGGCCCATGATGTGTTTGCCGACGAAACCGACGCTCAGCGACGCACCCAGGATGGTGAGAATGGCGATGCCGGACACCGGCGAATTCGATGAGCCGATCAGGCCCGCCATATAACCGCACACGGCGGCGGCGAACACGCCGGCCACCAGGATGTAGCCGACGCCCACCGCGACCAGCGGCAGCGCGAGGCCCGACAGAACGCCGCCCTGCAGGAAGCTGGCCAGCAGCCAGCCGGCGGGCACCATGGCCAGCAGGGTGACCAGGCCGACGATGAAGATCGGCAGATCCTGGTCGGCGCGCGGAATTTCGGCGCCGGTCATCTTGGCCTTGCGCGCCGTTTCGAGAGCCGATTTGAGCCCGCCCAGCACCGGCTTGCCCAGGCCCGCCAGGGTAACGATGGCGGCGGCGCCAATGGTGCCGGCGCCGATGATGCGCACCTGTTTGCTCCATACGCCGAGCGCGTGGTCGGCGGCCGACAGGGCGGGCATCGGGTCCATCGACGTCAATACAGGCACCAGGACGGCCCAGGCGATGATCAGGCCGACCAGCATGGCGATGCCGACGGTGATGCCCATCAGGTGGCCGGCGCCCAGAAGCGCGAGCGAACTGGCGGCGCCGATGCCGGTGGCGCCGGAACCGGCTTTGAAATAGACGGCCACTTCGGCCGCCATCAGCTTGGCGCCGGCGGCGGCCGCGAACAGCGCCGAGGTCACGCTGCCCCAGATGACGGCCATCAGACCGAGTTTGCCTTCCGCCGCGCCGCTGCGCGAGGACGTGCCGACCTTGAGCACTTCGGCTGCGGCCACGCCTTCGGGATAGGGCAGGTCGGACTGCGACACCAGCGCGCGCCGCAGCGGTACTGTATACATCACGCCCAGCACGCCGCCGATGGCGCAGGCGCCGAAGGTCGGCCAGAACGGTACGTGCGCCCACCAGCCGATCATCAATAGCCCTGGAAGCACGAAGATCACCGATGCCAGGGTGCCCGCCGCCGAGGCGATGGTCTGGACGATGTTGTTTTCCTGGATGGTGGCGTCCTTGAAGGCGCTCAGGAGCGCCATCGAGATGACGGCGGCCGGGATCGAGGTGGCGAAGGTGAGGCCGACTTTCAGGCCCAGGTAGACCTGGGCGGCTGTAAAGACGAGGGTGATGACGATTCCGAGGAGGACTCCCCTGATCGTGATTTCTTTTGGTCCGGCTAGGGCGACGTTCGCCATCGACTGCTCCAGTATGAGAAAGGGGGGCTAAAAAAGCGTCTCATCATAGCTGGCAAAGCGCAAACGCGGAAGCGAAATGCAAATACTGCGTCGGTTCCGTTACTACCCCGTGGCTCTAACCACCAGCGCCGTCGTTCCCGTCTGCGGGAAGTCGGTTCCGCCAATGGCGGAACCGACGGGCCATCGGCTAACCGCCGGCCTGCGATTCCGCGCCGTGCACCGGCTGCGGCGGCTGCGGCGGCACCGGCGGCACGGCGGGCAAGCCTGGAACCGGCGCCTGGCCCGGCACGGCCGGTTCGCCAGGCTCTCCAGATTCACCCGGCAGCGCGTCCATGTCAATCGTCTTGAATTCGGTGCTGCCCGCGTATTCGGCATAGATCCAGTCGTCATCCTCGCGCATCACGCCTTCCGGCACGGCGCGTTCCTTGACGGGGCGCTTGTCGAGCGCGGCGCGCATGTAGTCGATCCAGATCGGCATGGCCAGGGTGGCGCCGAACTCGCGCCCGCCCAGCGAACGCGGCTCGTCGTAGCCCATCCAGGCCACGCCGACCACGTTGCCGGCATAGCCGGCGAACCAGCCGTCGAAGGCGTCGCTGGTGGTGCCGGTCTTGCCGGCCAGGTCGCTGCGGCCAAGCTGTTTGGTGGCGCCGGCGGCGGTGCCGAAGCGTGTCACGTCGCGCAGCATGCTGTCGACCATGAAGGCGTTGCGCTGGTCGATCACGCGGGTGCTCTCTTCGCCGACCGCGGGCACCGGCGTCTCGAGCAGGATGGTGCCGTTGCCGTCCGTGATTTTTGCGATCAGGTAGGGCTTGACCGCGAAGCCGCCGTTGGCGAACACCGCATACGCGCCGGCCAGCTGCAGGGGCGTGACCGCGCCGGTGCCGAGCGCCATGGTCAGGTTTTTAGGGTGGCGCGTCAGGTCGAAGCCGAACTTGCCGAGGAATTCATGGCCGTAGCCGACCTCGATGGCGCGCAGCAGGCGTACCGACGGCACGTTTTTCGAGTGCACCAGCGCGCGCCGCATGGACACGTCGCCGTCGAATTTGCCGTCGTCGTTCTGCGGCGACCAGGTGGCGCCGGCGCCGCTCGGCATCTGGAGCGCTTCGTCCAGGATGCGGGTGCCCGGCGAATACCCCTTTTCGATGGAGGCCGAGTAGACAAAGGGCTTGATCGCGGAGCCGGGCTGGCGCCAGGCCTGGGTGACGTGGTTGTACTTGTGCAGGCCGTAATCGAAGCCCCCCACCAGCGCGTGGTACGCCCCGGTGGCCGAATCGATCGCCACGAAGCCGGCCGCCACCTGCGGCAGCTGGACGATCGACCACGGCTTGTCGTCCTTCTCCTTATCCTTGCCCTTGCTCTTGTCCTGGGCGATGCGCACCACCGCGCCGGGGCGCAGCTTGATGGCCGCCTTGGCGCCCGCCGCCAGCGCGGGCGCGGCGAAGCGCAAACCGGTGCCGGTGATCTCGATGCGCTCGCCGTCCATGGTTTCGACGGCGACCATTTTGGCCGATACCTCGGTCACCACGGTCGGAATCAGGCCATCGCTGACGGGGCGTTTGCGCAGCTCCTCGCGTACTTCGTCGGCCCGTTCTTCCGGGTCGGAGGGCAGGTCGATGAACGATTCCGGGCCGCGGTAGCCGTGCCGCTGGTCGTAGGCCAGCACGTTGCGGCGCAGCGAGTCGTAGGCGGCGTCCTGTTCGGCCTTGAGAATGGTGGTGTAGACGCTGATGCCGCGCGTGTAGGCGTCATCCCGGTACTGGTCGAACACCACCTGGCGCGCCAGTTCGGCCACGTATTCGGCGTGGGTGTCGAATTCCTGGCGCTTGGCGGCGATCCGCATCGGCTCCTCTTTCGCGCTCGCGTACTGGGCGTCGCTGAGGTAGCCCAGCTCGCGCATGCGCCTGAGTACGACCATCTGCCGCTGCTTGGCGTTGCGCGGGTTGACGACCGGGTTGTTGGCGACCGGGTCGCGCGGCACACCGGCCAGCATCGCCATTTCGGCGATCGAGAGCTGGTCGAGGCGCTTGCCGAAGTACGCCTGGGCGGCGCTGGAAAAGCCGTACGAGCGCCGTCCCAGGAAGATCTGGTTCATGTACAGTTCGAGAATCTTGTCTTTCTTGAGCGCGTCCTCGATCTTGAAGGCGAGGGCGATTTCATCGGCCTTGCGTCCCAGGACCTTGTCGCGCGTGAGGAAGAAGTTACGGGCCACCTGCATGGTGATGGTCGACGCCCCTTCGCGAAAGCCGCCGCGCAGGTTGGCGCGCGCCGCCCCCGCCGCGCGGATCCAGTCCACGCCGCCGTGCGTGTAGAAACGCGTGTCTTCGATGGCCAGCACGGCGTTTTTCATCATCGGCGGCACCTGCTCGATGGGGATGAAGTCGCGGTGTTCTTCGCCGAATTCGCCGATCAGCACATTGTCGGCGGTGTAGATGCGCAGCGGGATCTTGGGGCGGTAGTCGGTCACCGCGTCGATGGCCGGCACGCGCGGCACGATCACGCCATAAAAGTAGCCGAGCAAGCCAAGTACCATCAGCAGGCCGGTGGCAATGGCCAGCAGCAGGGCGCGGATGATGTATTTGCGCGTCATCCAGCGCTGGAAAAAGGTGTCTGTAGTCAAAACGATGTCCGCCAGGGCGGGCCGTGCCAACAGTGACGGCCCTGTCCGGCGAATTATAGTCGATCGCTTTCGCGGCCCCGCGACCGCTCAGACGAAGGCCAGGTCGTGCTGCAGGATCAGGTGATCGAGCCAGTCGTCGCTGTGGCCGAAGCGGTAGCCCAGCTGCGCCGCGCGGGCGGTGTCCATCATGTACGGGGCCGGATAGTCGAAGGGACTCAGTTCGCCGGCGGGAACCGGCGGCTTGGCCGGCAGCGCGCGCACCGGCACGTCGAGCAGCATGCCGATGCGCTGGTACAGGTCGAACGCCGACAGGCCGCCGTCGCAGGCCGCGTTGACCGGTCCCAGGAAATCCTGGGCGCCGGCCCACAGCAGGAAATTACTGGTGCCCTGGGCGCTCATGAAGGAACTGGCGGCGGCCGCATTGGCGTAGCGCAGGGGCGCGTGCTGGCGCACCAGGTCGACGTAATGGGCCAGGCGCCCGGTGAAATCCTCGGCGCCGGCCAGCACGTGGCCTATGCGCACCGTCACCAGGGGCAGCGAGCCGTCGCGGTACAGATAGGCTTCGGCCTGCAGCTTGCCCATCACGTAGCTTTGGGTGGCCAGTCTGGTGTCGTGCCACGGATAGCGCGTGTCGATCGGCTGGGCGAGCATATTGATGTCGTCTTCCGCGAACGGCGCATCCTGGCGGCCGAGCAGGTCGCGGTAGACGTCGATGGTGGAGGCGACGATGTAGCGTTTCACCTTGCCGGTGAAGACCTTGACGGCGATGGCGGCGTCGAGAGGGCTGTAGCACATCTGGTCGTAGACGATGTCGTATCCGTCAGTGGCCGAAAGGTGCGCAAACGCGGCGCGCATGGCGTGCTCGTTGCGGCGGTCGACCCGGATGCGGGAAATGCGCGCGCCGAACGGGTCGGCGGTGATGCCGCGCGTGGCAATCGTCACCTGGTGACCCGCGTTGAGCAAACGCTGCACCAGCAGCTTGCCGAAGTAGCGGGTACCCCCTATCACCAATATATTCTTGCGCATCGCATTCCCTTGTTGATTCCAGTATATTTTCTGCTTAGTATGGCGATTCAACAACCGAGAAAAATTGAACCGATGAGCAAGAAAATCTTATTCATGGGATATGCATGAAGCCGCTGCGCACGCTTTCCGGCCTGGTCGACTTCGACTGCGCCGCGCGCTGGGGCAGCTTCAAGCTGGCCGCCCAGGAGCTGCACAAGACGCCGGCGGCGATCAGCCAGCAGGTCAAGCAGCTCGAAGAAAACCTCGGTTTCGCCCTGTTCATCCGCCATCCGCGCCATGTGACCCTGACCGCCAAGGGCCAGGAGCTGGCGGTGGCGGTGGGGCGCATGCTGATCGAACTGCGCGCCAAGGTGGGCGCCCTGCAAGGCGGCGACGAGGAGTCGGTGCTGCGCATTTCGACCACCCATTCGTTCGCGATCAAGTGGCTGGTGCCGCGCATGCACCGGTTTACCAAGCTGTATCCGGAACTCGATATCCGCCTCGATTCCAACGACGCGCCGGTCAACCTGGAAGACGACAGCAGCGACGTGGCGGTGCGCTACGGGCCGGTGAGCGATGGCGACCCGGCGCTGCTGTTTCGCGAGCGCCTGATCGCGGTCTACAGTCCCGATCTGCTGGCGCCGGGTCAAGCCGAATTGACCCTGGCCGACCTGCCCAATTTCCCGCTTCTGTACGAGAATTCGACCGAATCGTGGCTGCAGCTGCTCAACGAGAACAAGGCCTTGAAGGGTAAATACGATTTTTCGCGCGGTTACAGCCACTGGGGCGTGCTGGCGCAGGCGGCGGTGGCTGGGCAGGGGATTGCGCTGGTGGCGTACGGGATCGCGTTCCAGGATATCCTGAAAGGGTCGCTGCGCCAGATCAGCTGCCGCAGCGCGCCCTTCGGCAGCGGCTACCGCTTCATGGTCAACCGCAGCAAGGAGAACATGCCCAAGGTGCAGCGCTTTCGCGCCTGGCTGGTGGCGGAGATGAACGAAATGCAGCGCGCGCTGGAACAGTCCTCGTAGATACGCGGTCGTAAACGACAACGGCGGCCCGTGGGCCGCCGTTGTTCATGGTACTACGACGCTTACTTCACGCCGTGCATCAGCTTCTGGATCACCGGTGCGAGCAGGAACAGCAGCACGCCGCCGATCATCAGCGACCAGAACCCGAAGGTGTAGCCGCTCAGGGCCGAAGCAACCGACAGGCCCGAATCGCCGCTGACGTGGCCGGCGAAAATGCCGGACAGGTTGTTGCCGATACCGGTCGAGAGGAACCAGCCGCCCATGCCCAGGCCGACCAGGCGGGTCGGCGCCAGCTTGGTGACCATCGACAGGCCGATCGGGGACAGGCACAGCTCACCGATGGACTGGATGCAGTACACCGCGAACAGGGTCCAGAATGGCACCTTCAGCGAGACTGGATCGACCAGTTGCGACAGCGCGTACATCAGCAGGCCGAAGGCAAGGCCGTTGAAGATGATGCCGATGCCGAATTTGCGCGGGATCGACGGGTTCACGTTACGCTGGGCCATCACGACCCAGATCCAGGCGATGATCGGGGCGCAGACGATGATGGCGACCGAATTGACGCTCTGGAACCAGGCGGTCGGGAATTCGGTCATGCCGAACGGTGCGGTGATGATCGACAGCGCGCCCTTGCGGTCGACGATGCTCTCGGCCAGGAAGGTGAACGAGCTGCCGGCCTGTTCGAAGAACATCCAGAACAGGATATTGAAGGCGAAGATGATCATCATGGCGATGGTCTTGTCGCGCGCGACCTTGCCGTCGCGGATACCTTCGGCCATCAGCATGCCGGCCAGGATCAGGAACAGGATGGTCAGGACGATCTGCAGGTTGCCGGCGCCTGCCTTGAGCAGGAAGTACACGACCGGGATCACCAGCAGTGCGCCGCCGACGACCATCAGCATGCGCATCGGGCTCTGGCCTTCCGGCGGTGGTGCGCCGATCCCTTTGAGGGCGCTGCGGCCGATGGCGAACCAAACCAGGCTGATCAGCATACCAATGCCGGAAGCGAAGAACACCACCTTGTAGGAGGGGATATCGCCGGTGTTGAATACTTTCTGGGCCAGGATCTGGGTCAGGATCGGAGCGATGAACGCACCGGCGTTGATACCCATGTAAAACACGGTGAAGCCGGAATCGCGGCGCGGGTCGTCCATGGTGTACAGCTTGCCGACCATGGTGGAAATGTTCGGTTTAAACAGGCCATTACCGACGATGATCGTGGCCAGGCCGAGCTTGAAGATATTCTCGTCGGGGATGGTGATGGCGAACAGGCCGGCGGCCATGAAGGCGGCGCCGATCAGGATCGAGCGCTGGTAGCCGATGACGCGGTCGGCGACATAGCCGCCGAAGACGGCGCCGGCGTACACCAGCGCGAGGTAGGAACCATATGTCAGGCCGGCTTCTTTTTCGCCGATCGGATTACCATCGTAGAACTGCGTGACTATATATAGCACGAGCGCCCAGCGGATGCCGTAGAACGCAAAACGTTCCCAGAATTCGGTCATGAACAACATCCAGAGGGGACTTGGATGACCCAAGATCTCCTTGAACTCCGGGATAACAACTTCCTGGTGGGGTGTGGTAGCGGCACCGCTCATGCGGTTTCTCCTGAATATGGTTATGGTTGGATAAATCATATGGACAGCCGCGGCTCGTGACCCCGGTTTTCCAATAGGGTCGCATTTTAATGTAAATCGACTATGCTCAGCGAATTTTTGCCAGATGTGCTAATTAAGCCATGAAACGAGGCGGCGCAAGCACAGCGGAACTTGTGCCCCCCAAGAGCGGCGAGTTGTCGTATATTGGCATTGCAGGCTTGTTTGTTACACCGAATCGAAAAGGATTTGTACTATGGAACATGACGTTGTCGACACCCTGATTTCGCCGGAAGGCCAGCTGGAAGTGCTCTCGAAAGCCGAAGTCTTCAAACTGCTCGACACCAGCCAGGGCGGCCTGTATCAAATCTTCCGCAACTGCGCGCTCGCGGTCCTGAACTGCGGCAGCACCATCGACGATGGAAAAGAACTGCTGGAACGATATAAATCCTTTGAAATCAGCATCGTACAGCGCGAGCGCGGCATCAAGCTGGAGATCAAGGGCGCCCCGGCGATCGCCTTCGTCGATGGCAAAATGATCAAGGGGATTCACGAGCACCTGTTCGCGGTGTTGCGCGACATCATTTTTATCAGCAGTGAAGTGACTGACAACCCCAAGTTCGACATGTCGCGCACGGAAGGGATCACCGATTCGGTGTTCCATATTTTGCGCAACGCCAATGTGCTGCAGCCGCAGCGCAATCCGAACCTGGTGGTGTGCTGGGGCGGGCACTCGATCAACCGGATCGAATACAACTACTCGAAGGAAGTCGGCTACCAGATGGGATTGCGCGACCTCGACATCTGCACCGGCTGCGGCCCGGGCGCGATGAAGGGGCCGATGAAGGGCGCGACCATCGGCCACGCCAAGCAGCGCCTGTCGGGCGGGCGCTACCTGGGCATTTCGGAGCCGGGCATCATCGCGGCCGAATCGCCCAATCCGATCGTCAACGACCTGGTGATCATGCCGGATATCGAAAAGCGGCTGGAAGCGTTCGTGCGCACCGGGCACGGGATCATCGTGTTCCCGGGCGGGGCCGGCACCGCCGAAGAGATCCTGTACATCCTCGGCATCCTGCTCCATCCGGATAACGCCGACATGCCCTATCCGCTCATTTTCACCGGACCGGAAACGGCGCGCGACTACTTCATCCAGATTAACCAGTTCATCGCCGATACGCTGGGCGAGGAAGCGCAGAAGCGCTACAAGATCATCATCGACGATCCGGAAATGGTGGCCAAGGAGATGCAGCTGGGGATCCGCCAGGTGCGCGAATTTCGCAAATCGCGCAGCGATGCCTATTATTTCAACTGGCTGCTCAAGATCGACGAGGAATTCCAGCGTCCGTTCCGGCCGACGCACGAGAACATGCGCAACCTCTCCCTGCACAAGAATCAGGAAAAGCATCTGCTGGCGGCCAACCTGCGGCGCGCGTTTTCGGGCGTGGTGGCTGGCAACGTCAAGGACGAGGGCATTCGCGCCATCGAAAAATTCGGGCACTTCGAGATTCATGGCGACGCCGCCATCATGGGGCCGATGGATGCGCTGCTGTCGTCGTTTGTCGCGCAGAGCCGGATGAAGTTGCCGGGCAAGGCGTACACGCCGTGCTACCGGGTGGTTACCTAAGCCGCATGGTGCGCGCCGGCCGGCGCGCACCGCTTTGCAGTCGTTCGCGTCACTCGAGCTTTTTTACAAAGCCCACATAGAGGCGCCGTGCGGCGAAATGAGCGTAGCCAGTCTGGCGGAAGGTGCTCGCGTCGGTGCGGTAGGTGCGCTTGCTGCCATCGAAGATATCGCTGGCGTCGACCGTCAGGCTGAGCGTCTTGGTCAGCTGGCGCTTCCAGCTCAGGTTCACATTGCTGGTCGCGCCATGCCGGCCGAGCGGTGTGATGCTCGATGTCTGGCCATGCGCGTCGAGCGACAGATTGTCCGGTCCTGCGCTGTAACTTGCCCTCAGGTTGAGATAGCCCGCGATGCCGTCCTGGCGCACGGCTCCATACAAATCGGGCGTGGACAGCACCACGCGATAGGCGCCGCCGTCCATGCCCAGACTCAACTTCGCATCAGGCGTCCAGTCGAGAGAGCCTGTAACGCCGGCCGAACGCGCCTGGCCGCCATGCTGCTTCGATGTGATCAGCACGTTGTCGGCAAAACTGCGTGCATCGGCCACCGTATCGCGGCTGGTGCGTTAGAAGGCACTCACGCTGCCGCTCAGGTGCTCCATGTCCGCGTCGGTGCCGATCTCCCATGAGGTCAGCAGCTGCGGCTTGAGGCCGGGATTGCCACGGCTCAGGTTTTGCGCATCGACGTAGGTGGTGAACGGATTCAGATCGCGCGGATCGGGCCGCTGGAGGCTGCGCCGATAGCTGAGCGTCAGGTCGTTTTTGTCGCTGGCCGCATATTTCAGGTGAAGGCTGGGATTGAATGCCTGCCACCGCCCGGTCTGCATGCCGCCCTGCGCCGGCCTTACCCGAAGCGCCATACGCTCGCGCGACGCGCGGACGTTATAGCGTGCCGACAGGCTGAGGCTATCCGTGTCGCTGAGGGCATAATCGGCACCCAGTGCCGCGCTTTGGACTTTGCGGCGCACGAATATCTCCGACGTCTGTACTGTACTTCCGGCTTGGCCGCTGACAGGATTATTCCAGTCGACCGCCGAGCGGCGCGATTTCTGCGTGCCGTCACGGCGGTACGCCAGGTTGCCATGCACGCTGAGATTCTTGTCTGCAGCGCCACCGCCCGCTCGTCACCGGACATCATCGCCGTCGGCTTGCCGTTGACCAGGACGGTGACCTGGGTATTTCCCTTGACCGCAATTTGCCCGTCGGCCGTTACCGATACCCCGGAAGTCGATTGCAAAACATCCTGGCCTGTACCGTTTGCCGCCCTGGCCATATTGGAAACGTCATAGACAGTCTTATCGAGCTTTTTAACGACTGGCGCTTTCTTGGCTGTCACTGTCACGACTGCCGGCTCTTACGCGTGCGTTTTCACTGGCAGCGCGACGAGTCCGAACAGGGTCAGGGAGAATGTTGTCCTCAGTACGGCACACCGAAATGGGTTGGCGGCGATGATGTGCTGGCATCTGTGCGGTGTGGATCGTTGAATAAAATACATGCCAGAATTGTAACGTTTCTGCGCGTAGATTGACGGATTTTGATAGCCGTCGGCAGGGCCACTTTCAGCGCCTGCGGACCTGCCCGGAGCAGGAAGCCTATATATGTAGTGAGTTGCGCATCAGCCGGCGCGCAGCAGTTTGTCGGGATTGCGCACCACATAGATCGCGCTGATCCTGCCATCTTCCATATCGAACGATATGGTCGAATCGAGCTTGCCGTCGACAAGGCGCAGCAGGCCTGGCTGGCCGTTGATGGCCGCGTGCTCGAACGTGGTGAGGTGCCCATATTTGCGCGCCATGCTCTCGTAGAAGCGGGCAATCTTGTCGGCGCCGCGTACCACGTTGAGGATGGCCGATACCTTGCCGCCGCCGTCGGCCGTGAACGAGGCGTCCGGTGCGAACAACTGCGCCAGCTGCGCGCGTTCGCCGCTTTGGGCGGCTGTCACGAAGCGTCCCAATAAATCCATATGCATTGCATCGCTCACAGTAAAGCGCGGCCGCTCGGCGCGCACCCGTTCGCGCGCGCGGTGCAGCAACTGGCGGCATGCGGCTTCGGTTTTGCCGACGGCCGCGGCGATGTCCCCGTAGCCGCACTCGAACACCTCGTGCAGCAGGAACACCGCGCGTTCTTCTGGACCGAGGCGCTCCAGCATGAGCATGAAGGCCATCGAAACGTCGCCCGCCAGTTCCAGGCGCGACTCGGGCAGGTCGCTCGCGCGCGTGACGATCGGTTCCGCCAGCCATGGGCCGATGTAAGCTTCGCGTTCGGCGATGGCGCTGCGCAGGCGGTCGATGCACAGGCGCGTGACGACGGTGACCAGCCAGGCGTCGGCGCTGGCCAGCGCGGCGCGCGAGTCATTGGCGTTCCAGCGCAGCCATGTGTCTTGCACGGCGTCGTCGGCGTCGGCGCGCGAGCCGAGCATGCGGTAGGCGATGCCGAACAGGCGTGGACGGAGCTGGTGGAACTGGCGGGTAAAGGTGTCGTTCATTCTTTTTTGAGGAAAGCTGTCACAAACGGTGCAACAGGCTCGTCTAATGATTGTACGGCCAACTAATCAACCTACCAAAAAGGAGTCAGCATGGAACGCATCGATTTTTACACCGCTTCACCGAAGGCAGTCAAGGCCTGGGCGGCGCTTGAACAATACATCGCCACGTCGAGTATCGACAAGCCGCTGGCGGAGCTGGTGCGGCTGCGCAGTTCGCAGATTAATGGCTGCGCGTATTGCGTCGACATGCACGCGACCGATGCGCGCGAGGGCGGCGAAGCCGAACGGCGCCTGCATGCGCTGTCGGTGTGGCGCGAAACGCGGTTTTTCACGCCGCGCGAACGGGCCGCGCTGGGCTGGACCGAAACCATGACGCGCCTCGCGCAGCAGCCGGACACCGGCGAAAGCTACGCGGCGCTGGCGGAGCAGTTCAGCGCCGAGGAGATGGTCGATCTCACCTTGCTGATCTCAACCATCAACGGGTGGAACCGCCTCGCGGTGGGATTTGCCAAAATGCCGGAATAGCGAATCGCGACCACGCCATGGCGCGCACGCGCGCCGCGGCTTACGGCAGCACCACCTTGACGACGCCATCGGCCACGGTGAGATACATCGCGCCCCTGGCATCGAAGGCGATACCGCTCACCGCGGGCAGGCTGCCCGGCAAGCTGCCCAGCGCCAGGTCGTTCTTGCCCGCCGTGCCGACCGGGGTGCTCACCACGCCGGCCGGCGTGATTTTTCGGATCGTGAAGTTACCGGTGTCGGCGACGAACAGGTTGCCGGCCTTGTCGAAGGCCATGCGGCCAAGCGTGGAGAAACGCGCTTCTTCCTTGCCGTCGCTCGCGCCACCCTTGCCGGGGGTGCCGGCGAAGATGGTCATTGCGCCGCCGCTTACCTTCCAGATGACGTTACTCTCCAGGTCCGACAGATACACGGCCCCGGCATTGTCGACCTCCATGCCGCCGTAGCGGAACCCCAGCATCAACACGCCCGGCGAGGTGCCATTGTAGTTTTCCGCCAGGGTGGTGACGCTGCCGTCGGCTGCGATGCGGCGCAGTGCGATGCGGCGCAGGCTGTCGCAAAATCCCGGATCTTTCGGTGTCGGGCAATAATTATTGGCGTTGGTGGCGCTGCTCACCAGGTAGATATTGCCCGCCGCGTCGGTGGTCAGTGTCGCCAGCGTGACCGTGGCAGGCTTGCCGGCCGGTGTGACATCGCGCGGGTCGACCGGCACTTGCAACGTCGTGACCACGCCGGCCGTGCTGACTTTGCGTACCAGGCTGATACCCGGGGCCTGGCTGCTGGCTACGTCGAACACGAACAGATTGCCGCTGGCGTCAACGGACAGTTCGGTCGGCAGGCGCAAGCTGGCCTGCCCGGCGGTGCCATCGGCAGTGCCGCTCACGCGTGCCGAACCGGCCAGGGTGGTCACGGCACCATCCGGGCTGATTCTGCGGATGGCGTGGTTGAGCGAATCGGCAATGAAGACGTTGCCGGCTGCGTCGGCGCTAATTCCCTTCGGTGCGTAAAAGCGCGCGTCCTGGGCGAGGCCGTCGATCGACCCGCTCGAACGCGGCCGAACCGGCGTGCCCGCCACGGTGGTAACGACACCGGACGGCGCGATCTTGCGCACGGTCTTGTTGCCCGCATCGTTGACGAACACGTTGCCGGCAGCGTCCACGTCGATCCCGCGCGGCAGGTTGAACGAGGCCTTGTTGCCCTGGCCGTCGGCCGAGCCAATCTGCTCGTAGCGCCCGGCGAGCGTCTGCACCTTGCCATCGGTGGCCATTTTGCGGATGCTGGCGTTGCCGGTATCGCTGATATACAGCGTGCCCGCCGCGTCGATGACCAGGCCGGACGGGGACGAAAAGCGCGCGTTGAAGGCGTCGCCGTCGGCCCATCCGCCGTTTGCGCTGCCGGCAACAATAGTGGCGGTGCCGCCCGCCGTGAGCTTGTAGATCAGGTTTCCTTCGATGAGCAGCAAGTTGGCGGTGGCGTCAATCGCCAGCGCTGACGGCGCGCGCAGAGTGATTGGCTTGGCGCCACCGGTGCCGTCGCGGAAGGTGTGCAGAGCCATGGTGGTCACGTTGCCGGCGGCGTCGATGCGGCGCAAGCTGGCCGCCTCGCGACCCTGGTCGCTGACGTAGACAACGCCATTCGCGTCGACCGCGACGTCTTGCGGGTTGTCGAAGCGGGCCGCCGCGCCTTGGGCGTCGATGGCGCCGCGCGCGTCGCGGTTGCCGGCGACGAGGATGACGACGCCGGCCGGCGATACCTTGTAGATGGCCGCCCAGCAGGACACAGTCTGGGTTTTGTCGTAACGCAGCGGCGTCGAAAAGCGGTAGTAGCGCAGGCCGGGCCAGATGGAATCGGTGCGGCCTTCGCTCACGGCGCGCGTGGCGACCATGCTGCGCAGGCGTGCCAGGGACGTCGAACTGGCGTCGAACTGGCGTCGGTATTCACAATGTGGCTCGTCCTGAAAAAGAGAGCGTGCATTATAAAGTGGATACGCGCCGGCAGCCGACGCCCCCATGGCGCAGCGGTCAGGCCGTTTCGCGGCCTTCGCCCGCCAGCCAGCGCAGCGCCGTCAGACTGGGCATGAACAGATATTCGCCGCCGCGCACCGTGCAGAAGGTCTGGATGCCGTGGATGCGCTGACGCACCGGGCGTTTCTGGATCGTGAAGGTGCTGTCCTCATCCTGCTGGCCGAGGATCGGATCGCGCTCCTTGCCCAGGTCCATGAAATTACCATGGTCCACCCACTCGGCCTGCATGAACTCCACGGTCTCGGGCGCCTTGGCGCTGATCCCTATGAAGAACAGGCCGCGTTCCTGGCCGTCGTCTTCGAGGAGGTCCGCGCGCCACGGTGCGCCGAAGGTGGTGCTGCGGCGGATGATGCGGTGGATATTCACGTCGGTCAGCACGGCCAGCTTGCTGTCGCGCGGATTCATGCGGCGCATGTGGCATCCGTGCGGCGCCTGCAGGCCGGCCTGGTCATCCTTGTACGTGAAGTCGTTGTTGCGCTTCGGGTCGGCGCCGAGGGCCGGATCGTCCTGTTCCGGCGCCAGTGTCAGCGGCGCGCCGCTGCGCCAGCGGCCCACCAGCTTGGCGGCCAGCAGTTCCTGGCCGGCTTCGTCGTCGGCGTTATCGCGCAGGAAGCGGTTGAACGCGGCGGCGTCGGCCTGGTATTTGCGGATCACGACGAAGGTACCGTTGCGCCCGAGCGCTTCCGGCTGCGGCATCGCCATCGGCACGCCCGATTCGCCCGGATAGCCGAGAATCAGTTCGCCCGCCTTGATCGCGTCGCCCTGGCCCGGCAGCAGGTCTTCGATGCCGCCGTCGATGGCCGGGTTGCTGATGTTGTCGCGGTAGCCGAAGGGATTGAGGCTGCCAGGCTGCGCGCCGAAGTCGTGCATGCCGAGCAGCGTCACGCCCTCGAGACCCTTGAATTCGTTCTGCGCGGTGGCCAGCGCATGCTTCCACGATGCTTCATCGGGTGCGAAGATCGAGATCGTCACGTGCACGTCGCCGCTGCCGTAGGGCGCTTCCCAGTTGGCTGGCGCGCTCGGGCCGATGTCCTGCAGGCGGTCGGCACGCGCCGCCATGCCGGCGCGGAAGGCGGCCGGGAAACTGGCCAGCGAATCCTCGGGAGTATCCAGCGCCACCAGGCCCGCGTGGCTCAATGCCACGGCGATCCATGCGGTGGTGTTGGTACGGGCGTCAGCGGCGCTGCGCACGTGCGGCGCCAGGCGCGAGAGCAGCGCGCGGCCGCCCGCGGCATCGTCGATTTTGAGCAGCACGTGGGTGCCGTAGTAAGGGTCGGGACGCTTGAAGAGGATGGTGGCCTGGATATCGTCCAGTTCCAGCGTCGGCGAGGAATGGACCAGGTTTTTGAGTGTATCGATGATTGTCATGGGAACCTCACGCAATCTTGTCCAGGAATTCCTGGAGCGCGTCGTTCTGCTTCTGCAGGCGGCGCGTTTCGACGACCGACAGGTTCGGATTGGCGACGTACCAGCCGTCGGCGGTGATCTGGTGACCGGCGATGAAGTCTTTCACGCCCGGATCAGTGATGCCCGGCCAGCCTTCGACGGACGAAAACAGCAAGTCCATCAGGTCGGGAATCTTGGTCGCGAAGTCTTCGATGTAGGTATCCCAGTCGCCATCGTAGGTGGTGGCGAAGAGGATCTTGGTATCGTTTTCAAAAAACACGAAACGCATGTCGTGCAGGGTCGAGACCTTCTGCGCGCCGTTGAAGTTGCCGTTGACGAGTTTGAAGATGCGGCGCAGGCGGTCGGCGCCGCCCGGCTTCAGGTCGGCCATGGCGGTGAGTTCGGAGATCTTGCCGGACTGGCGGCCGATGCGGCCGGCCGATCCCGCGTGGCCTTCGGTATTCGGATCCTGCTCGCGCAGCATGTTTTCGAGCGCGAGCTTGAGCAGGTCGGGGGCGTCTCCCAGGACCTCCTGGACCTTGCGCTTGATGTCCGCGAGGTCATTGGAAGATTTATTTTGTGGGGTGATGTCGCTCATGATTGCTCCTTGGGTCTTAAAAAAATGGTGATGCTGCTTGCTGACTGCGGGATTGCTTAATCCGGTACCTGGCCAATGCTGTCGATTTCGATGCGCGGCTGCGCATTCATCTCGTGGCGGAATCTGGACGACGCTTCATAGGCCTTGATGCGCGCGCGCATGATGGAGCCGAGCGGGCGGTGCGCCTCGATGCAGTGCCACGGGTTGAACGACAAAACGTCGTCGGCGAACACGCGGCGCGCCGGGCTGAAAGCCTGCTGCGGCGGGATGGTCAGCTTGGCGACGGGCTGGTAGGGTGAATCTTCCTGCGGCCACTCGATCGAGGCGTCTTCGATCGGCATGGTGGCGATGTCGGTGCACAGCTGCGCGCGCAGCTCGTACTCGGCGCCCTGGCCGGAGAAGAAGTCGACCACCAGGTTGCGCAGGGCCGAGTCGTCGGCGTCGTCGCCGAGCGGCTGGCCGGTGAGGGCGCGCACGTTGTCCGACAGCGGCGCGGCGCACAGCTTGGCCACGTAGTCACCGTAGCGCACGGCGGCCATGCTGAAGAAGGTCTCGCCGAGAATATGGTTGTTGGGCGCGCCGAGCGTGTCGACGACTGGGTTCTCGATGCCCAGCGCGTGCAGCGCCTTGCTGCCGCCACGGGCGAGGGCGGCCACGATGCGGCGCACCATGTCCGGGTCGTCCGCGTGCTTCTCCAGCAGCTTCTGGGTCTTGAGGTAGGCGGCGGCGTGGCCGAAGGCGATCACGGGATGGTTCACCAGCAGCAGGTCTTGCGTTGTCGCGTCCTGGCGGTTGGGCAGGAACTGCGGGCCGTCGACGCCCAGCATCTTGATTGCCATGCCGCGCGGGGACGGCAGCTTGTCGCTGTGGATGTCGCCGGGTGCTGTGGAGAGGCGGATCACGACCGGGTAGGTGGCGGGACGCGCGAACACGCCCTGGGCCAGGTGCGGGGCCAGGTTGTCGTAGACGGTAACGTGGCCGACCATCACGCCGTGGCACTTGGCGTGGGCATCGCGCTTGGCGTGGCGGTGTTTGTCGAACACGCGGATGTTTACGCGCATCATCGATTCGACCACGCTGTCGATGATCGCATCCTCGTTTTCCTGCTTTTGTTCCAGATTGTCGTTGTAAGGGACGTAGGTGGTAGCAGACATGGGGGTTCCTCGCTTGTTTGTAATATTGCAATGGAATCAAGGAGTGTACCGATAGTGCGGGGGCGTTCGATAGAATGTTTGTTCGAACGGAGGGGTATGGTAATCGCCGTCGTTCCCGCCGAGTGCCGCCTTGGCGCGGGAAGTCGGTTCCGGCAATGCCGGAGACGACGGAGCAAAGGATACGGGTGGAAGCGCGCAGTTGAGCGCGTGTATGACCTACAAAAAAAAGCGGGCATGGCGCCCGCCCTTCGGTTTTACTCTTCGCGGCGCAGGTGCGGGAAGAGAATCACGTCGCGGATGTTCGGCGAATCGGTAATGAGCATGATCAGGCGATCGATGCCGATACCGCAGCCACCAGCCGGCGGCATGCCGTATTCCAGAGCGCGGATGTAGTCGGCGTCGTAGAACATCGCCTCGTCGTCGCCCGCGTCCTTGGCCGCGACCTGCGCCAGGAAGCGCGCTGCCTGGTCTTCGGAGTCGTTCAGCTCCGAGAAACCGTTGGCCAGCTCGCGGCCGACGATGAACAGCTCGAAACGCTCGGTGATGCCCGCTACCGTGTCCGACGCGCGCGCCAGTGGCGACACTTCGGCCGGGTAGTCGACGATGAAGGTCGGCTCCCACAGCTGCGCTTCGGCGGTTTCTTCGAACAGCGCCAGTTGCAGCGCGCCCAGGCCGGCGGTCGAAAACGGCTTCACGCCGAATTTGAGCAGTTCGGCCTTGATGAATTCCGCATCCTGCAGCTGCTCCGCGGTGTAGTGCGGCGCGTAGGCGTTGATGGCGCCGACGATGGTCATGCGGCGGAACGGCTTGGACAGGTCAAGCGGCTTGCCGCCATAGGTCAGTTCCGCGGTGCCGTGCGCGTCGATGGCGGCCTGGCGGATCACCGCTTCGGTGAAATCCATGATCCACTGGTAATCGGTGTAGGCCGCGTAGAATTCCATCATCGTGAATTCAGGATTGTGGCGCGGCGAGACGCCTTCATTGCGGAAGTTGCGGTTCACTTCAAACACGCGGTCGAAGCCGCCTACCACCAGGCGCTTGAGATACAGCTCCGGCGCGATACGCAGGAACATTTCCATGTCGAGCGCATTGTGGTGGGTGACGAATGGCTTGGCTGCGGCGCCGCCAGGAATCGAATGCAGCATCGGCGTTTCGACTTCCATGAACTCGTTCTTTTCCATGAAGCGGCGGATCGACGACATGGCGGCGGTACGGGCCTTGAACGTGCGGCGCGCCTGGTCGTTGGTGATCAGGTCCACATAGCGCTGGCGGTACTTGGTTTCCTGGTCCGACAGGCCATGGAATTTGTCCGGCAAAGGACGCAGCGACTTGGTGATCAGGCGCAGGGTCGACACCTTGACCGTCAGTTCGTCGGTCTTGGTCTTGAACAGCGTGCCTTCGATGCCCAGGATGTCGCCCAGGTCGTAGTGGCTCAACGCTTCCATGGCCGCTTCGCCGGTTTTGTCGAGCGTGACGTAGATCTGGATGCGGCCGTCGGCGCGCGGGCCGGACGAATCCTGCAGGGTTGCGAACACGGCTTTTTTACCGGCTTCGCGTTTGAGCATCATGCGTCCGGCCAGGACCACGGGCACTTCGGTCGCTTCGAGTTCCTCGCGCGTCTTGCCGCCGAATTCCTCGACCAGTTGCGCCGCCTTGTGCTGCGGACGGAAATCGTTAGGAAAGGCGATGCCGCCTTCGCGCAGCGTAGCCAGCTTGGCGCGGCGTTCGGCGATCAATTTGTTTTCATCTGCCGGGGCGGGTGCTTGGTCTTGGATGTCCGTAGTCATGGTGAGTATCGCTATGTGGGTTGATGCAGGTATGGGATTACGTATAAATCAGGACGAAAACAGTGCGTCGATCGCCAGCTCGGAAAAATCGCTGGCGATGTGGACGACGTTGTCGAATTCGGCAAAGGCCTCGGCGGGCAGGGTGGTGGTCAGCACCACCGCGCGCATGCCGGCGCGGCGCGCCGCTTCCACGCCCAACGGCGCGTCTTCGAACACGATGCAGTGTTCGGGCGCGACGCCGCAGCGTTCGGCCGCGAGCAAAAACACGTCCGGATGCGGCTTGCCGCGCGCAACGTCAGCCGCACCGACCACGGTGTCGAAGTGGCGGCGCAGGTCCAGGCCGTCGAGCGTGAAGGTGATGTTGGCGTTGGGCGCGGCTGTCGCCACGGCCAACGCAACATTCATCTCCTTGGCCAGCGCGATCAGGCCGTCGAAGCCGGTCACCGTTTTGCGGTGCGGCTCGTACAGCTCGCGGTAGACCAGTTCCTTTTCGTCGTTCAGGACCCGCACCTCGTCGTCATTGAGGTGCTCTCCCATGTGCGAACGGATGATTTCCTTGCCCTGGCGGCCGGCCGTGGCACGGAAAAATTCGTCGGCGTCGATGTCCTTGCCGCGGCGCTGGAAAAAGGCGATCCAGGACTCGGTGTGAAAGGACATGTTGTCGACGATCGTGCCGTCCATGTCGAAGATGAATGCGCGTCGGGTAGCGGTCATGAATCACACGCCTTGCTTGAGTGAGGCCGAGATGAAGTCGTCCAGGTCGCCGTCCAGCACACCCTTGGTGTTGCCAGTCTCGAAGTTGGTACGCAAATCCTTGATGCGCGACTGATCGAGCACGTAGGAGCGGATCTGGTGGCCCCAGCCCACATCGGTCTTGGAGTCTTCGAGCTTCTGCTGTTCGCTCATGCGCTTGCGCAGTTCATGCTCGTACAGCTTCGCCTTGAGCATTTCCATCGCTTCGGCGCGGTTGCGGTGCTGGCTGCGGTCGTTCTGGCACTGGACCACGATGCCGGTCGGGCCGTGCGTCATGCGGACCGCGGAGTCGGTTTTGTTAATGTGCTGACCACCGGCGCCGGACGCGCGATAGGTATCGACGCGGATGTCGGCCGGGTTGACGTCGATCTCGATCGAGTCATCGACTTCCGGATACACAAACAGGCTGGTGAACGACGTGTGGCGGCCGTTGGCCGAGTCGAACGGCGACTTGCGCACCAGGCGGTGAACGCCGGTTTCGGTGCGCAGGTGGCCGTAGGCGTACTCGCCCTCGACCTTCAGGGTCGCGGTCTTGATGCCGGCCACTTCGCCATCGGACTGTTCGAGAATCTCGACCTTGAAGCCCTTGCGTTCGCAATAGCGCAGGTATTGACGCAGCAGCATCGAGGCCCAGTCCTGGGCTTCGGTACCGCCGGCGCCGGCCTGGATGTCGATGAAGCAGTTATTGGCGTCCATCGGATTGCCGAACATGCGGCGGAACTCCATGGCTTCGACCACGGCCTTGATGGCGTCGGCGTCGACGATGACCGCTTCGAGCGTGTCGTCGTCGTTTTCTTCGCGCGCCATCGCGAAAAGGTCGTTCGCGTCCTTCAGGTCGGCGTCGGCCTTGATCAGCGTGTGCACTACGCCTTCGAGTGCCTTTTTCTCTTTACCGAGATCCTGGGCGCGTTTCGGATCGTTCCAGACGGTCGGATCTTCTAGTTCTTCGTTGACTTGTTCGAGCTTCTCTGACTTTTTATCGAAGTCAAAGATACCTCCGAAGTTCGGCTTCACGATCCGTCAGGTCGTTGAGCAGGGCGGAGAGGGCGTTAATGCGTTCGGCTTCCATGGCGTTTCCGGTCTTATTGAATTGGTTAAATCGAACCTTCGATTATACCCCAGCGCGCCACATTTCCGTTCCCCGCCGTGCGCCTGGCTTGATCGGGGTCGCGGCGCTGCGTATCATGCGCCATACGATGCCCAGACCATCCCCTGCCCACTTGCCCGAAAGCGCCCCTATGCGTTATCAAATTTTCATTCCCCTCTTGCCCCTGATGTTCTGCGCCGGCGCCGGCGCCGCCAACCCGCCCGCGGGCTCGACCGCAGTGGTCGGGGTGATGGAAACGACCGACCTGCACTCGAACGTGCTCGGATACGATTATTTCAAGCTGTCCCCGGAGCCGTCGCTGGGCCTGGACCGCACCGCCTCGCTGATCGCCCAGGCGCGCCGGCAATTCCCGAACAATCTGCTGTTCGATAACGGCGACACCATCCAGGGCAGCGCGCTGGCCGACTACCAGGCACTGGCCAATCCGCTCAAGTGCGACCAGACGCTGGCCATCTACAAGGTCATGAACAAGCTCGGTTACGACGGCGGCGGCATCGGCAACCACGAATTCAATTACGGCCTGGCGTACCTGAGCCAGGTGACCGGCAACCGCTTCGAGGTCGATGGCGTCGATGCGGCCAGGCCGCGCTGCGCCGGACCGGCGTTCCCGCAGGTGCTGGCCAACGTCTACAGCCTCAAGACGCGCAAGCCGCTGTTTGCGCCGTACAGCATCATCGACAAGCAGATCACCGCTCTGGACGCCGACGGCAAGCCGGTGACGGCGACGCTCAAAGTCGGCATCATCGGCTTCGCGCCGCCGACCATCCTGTCGTGGGACAAGCGCTGGCTGGAAGGGAAGGTCTACACCGAGGGCCTGCGCGAAACCGCGGCCAAGTTCATTCCCGAGATGCGCGCCGAGGGGGCCGACCTGGTGGTGGCGATTTCGCACGGCGGCCTTGACGACAGTACCTACGCGCCGTCGATGGAAAACGGGAACTGGCATCTGTCCAAGGTGCCGGGCATCGACGCCATGCTGATCGGGCACTCGCACCTGCCGTTCCCGAACGCGACCAGCACGGTCCCGCAATTCAACCTGCCGGGCGTGGACAAGGTCAAGGGCCTGGTCAACGGCGTGCCGACCGTGATGGCCAACCTGTGGGGCAAGCACCTCGGCGTGATCGGCTTGCACCTGTCGTACGATGGCCAGCGCTGGGTGGTCGACCGCAGCAAGACGATTGTGGAGGCGCGCGGCGCGCAGCAGGCCGATAAATCGTTCATCGCGCCCGATCCGGCCATCGCCGCGCTCGTCGCGGCCGAACACGAAGCGACCATCCGCTACGTCAAAACGCCGGTCGGCGCGACGCACTTTCGCATGTCGACCTATTTTGCCGACGCGGGCGACGTGTCGGCCATCACGGTGGTCAATCAGGCGCAGACCGACTATGTGATCAAGTACGTAAAGGCCAGCATGCCGCAGTATGCGGCCTTGCCGGTGCTGTCGATGGCGTCGCCGTTCAAGGGCGGCACCGCCGGCGTGACCGATTACACCGACGTCAAAGCCGGCAGCCTGGCCCTCAACAATGCGGCCGACCTGTATCTGTATCCGAATTCGCTGTACGCGGTGAAGGTCAATGGCGGGGAACTGAAGGACTGGCTGGAGCGGGCGGCGGAGCGTTTCAATACCATCGACCCGGAGCTGGCGACGCCGCAGGAGCTGGTCAACACCGCTTTTCCGACCTATAACTTCGATGCGCTGACGTCGAAGGATGTCAGCTATGAAATCGATGTCACCAAGGCGCCCGGCCAGCGCATCAGGAACCTGCGCTTTCGCGGCAAACCGGTCAACGCCTCGAATGAATTCCTGGTGGCGACGAATAACTACCGCGCCAGCGGCGGTGGCGGTTTTCCGGGACTTGACGGCAGCAAGACCGCGATTGCCGCGCCGGACGCCAACCGCGATGTGCTGATCGCCTACATCAAGGACGTGAAGAACCTGACGCGCGCGCAGCACGGCCAGCAGCGCAGCTGGCGCTTCGCCAAAACGCGCACTGCGGGGCCGGTGGTGTTCCATTCGGCGCCCGGGCTGCTGCCGCTGGCGCGGCAGGCTGGCCTTGGCAACGTGTCGATGCTGCGCGCCGACGATGGCCTGGGCAAGGGCTTTGCGCTGTACTCGGTCGACCTGTCGAAATGACGCGGCGCCTGCTGCTGGCGGCGCTGCTGTGCGGCTGCGCCCTGGCGCACGCGCAGCCGCTCGATCCGTCCGGCCTGGCGCGCTTGCAGGGCGCCGCGGCGCAGGACCCTGATGCCGCGTATGACCTGGGCCGCATGGTCCGCAACGGCATCGGCACCGCGCGCGACCCGCAGCGCGCCTTCGCGCTGATCGAGTCGAGCGCCCGGCGCGGCCATGCGCCGGCCATGTTCACCTTGTCGGCCATGCTGGCGGCGGGGGAGGGCAGCGCGGGGGACATGGCCGCGTCACGGCGCTGGCTGGAAGCGGCCGCTGAACTGGAGCATCCCGAGGCGCTGCAGCAGATCGCCATGTACGTGCAGGAAGGCGGGATGGGATATGCGCGCGACCCGCAGCGCGCCGCCCAGCTCCTGCGCGAAGCGGCGCACGCGATGGCCCATCGCGCGCACGGCCACCAGGGTGTGTCTGACTGAATCGAAGAGAAAGCCACAATTGTCCCGTCGTTCCTGGCATTGCCAGAAACGACGCTACAACGTTATCGGAATAGAGCCTCTTCGCGCCGCTCAGTCACACACACCCTGGATCAGCGTTTGGCCGCCTCCAGGTACGCCGTCAGGCCGTTGCAGCTGTCCTCGCCCGGCCCCTTGGTCCGCGTGATGTTCAGATCCTTCGCCATCCATGCTTCGACAGTGCGCATTTCGCCCTGCGCCAGCGCGGCTTCCTCGCTGGCGTCTTCGCGGCTGGTGCGCGACAGTTTCAGCATGGCCGCTTCATTGAGCGCACCGGCATGGGCAACCGTCCAGGTCTGGAAGGCGCGTTCGTAAGCCGCCGCTTTTGGTGGCGCGACCCTGGCGCACGCCGCCACCAGTTCCTTCAACAGGTCTTTGCGCGTGTAGAGACGCAGCACGTCCTGCTGGGCTGCCGTCAGCGCTGCCTGCGGGGCGGGTGCCGCTTCCGCAGCCTCCGGCTCGTAAGTGACATCTTTGCCCGGCGCCGGCGGCAGCTGGCGGATCTTCTCGATGTGGGCCAGCAGCGCGCTCGCGCTTTCGGGCCGGCCGCCGGCCTGGCGCTGCTCCTTGCCGTCCTTGAACACGATCTGGCGCGGTACGCCGCCGATGCCGATGCGCGTGCCCATCTTTGGCGCCTTGTGCCAGAGCGGCCATTGCACGCGCGCGAACACGGTGTTGCGGTCGGTCGATTCGGCGGCGGCCTGGTCGAAGGTCTTGTCGGCGCCAATGCAGTATTTACAGCCGCGGTCAGGTGAAGTCAGTTGCAGGACCACGTAGCCGGGTTTGGAGAGGAAGGCATCGACGTCGGTAGGTTTGAGTTCGGTGACCTTGGCGGCGTAGGCCATTGTGCAGCTTAGCGCGGCGCCCGCAGCCACGGCGATGTTCAGAAATTTCATCGGTTTTTTCCTCGTTGATGTGGGTGGTCAGGATTGTCAGAGCGTGCGCGGCCCGGCCGGCGTGTCGATATGGGCGCGCAGATACGGCCTGGCGCCGGCGTCGATGCGCACCACCGATACCGGCGCATGCATGCCGATTGCATCGAGCAGGGCGCGCACGCGCAGCGGCTCTGGGTGGAACAGCTCGAGCCGGTCCAGCGTCAGGCCCAGGTCGGCCATGCCGGCCGCCGGGTGCGGTCCGGCATCCCATTCGATCAGCGCGGGACCCACGCCGTCCATCGGCATGCCGCCATCGGCGGGAATGGTAATGAGCCAGTTGCGCGCGCCGCGTCCCATCGGCGTGACGGGGCCGAGAGGAGCGACCGCTTCGGCTGCGCTGGCGGCAGCGGCAATGTTATCGGTGCGGGCAACCCAGGCCGACAGTGCCGGCGCCGACCCTGCCCCCAGCGTATCGAGCGCGAACCAGCGCGGCCGGCCCGGGGCCGGCGCGTCGGGGTCAACCGCGATAATTTCCAGGAACAGCGCGTCGCCGAGGCGCAGCAGCAGGTTGTGCGTGCCCATAATGGGATGTCTGCCGCCCGGCGCGGCGCTCACGCCGAGCGCCTCCCTGACCCAGGCGGCGCCCTCGGCGAGCGTCGGGGCGGTGACGGTGATGTGGTCGATCTGGCAGGCTGGCATGCGGCGTTACTTTCTGACGTGTTGTGAAATAAGAAAGACGCAAGATGGTAGCACCGCCAGCGGCCTGGAAAACGTGTTTTTCCGGGTGCGCTTTGATAAATCTAACAAGTAAAGATTTATTTAGCATGAAAGCGATTTCAAAGGTGATTAAATTTCTCAACGTCCGTTTTTCGCCACGCGTCTTGCGTCGCGCGACAGGCGGTTCAGCGGCCTTCTGGGCATATGCACGCCATGGAATTTAACATTTCTTTTTCGCAGGTCGTATTGGTCAAGAAACATCATTATTTTGCGTGTTTCTTGCCCTGTTTTTCTATGAAAGCTGTGAAAGGCCCGCTGTTGCAGGAGATACTTGTTCTTTTTTCTGGAAACGGTTCCCAAACCCTCCACACGGAACACACCTGTTTTCGTTCAGCAATTGCTATATGTGCAATGCAAAAACACGCATTTTTGTGTTCTTGACATTTAACCTTTGCAGCGGATACATTGCGTCAATACCTAGCCAACGGCTTGTTTTGCGCAGCGACGGTTGGCCTCGGCCCGGACACGTCCGCAGCCAGGGTCTTTCAACAAAAAACGGTCAATTGATCGTTTTTTTTGAAAAACAGTTGAAAACGTTTTCAAGCCTGCTTAGTGCGGGGACGGCATGGCCGGCCCCACCGTGCAGGTCCTGTATGCGCCGCAGCCTTGCTCTGGGCAGTGGAAGGTGCGGCGCATGCGGACAGCGAAGGCATCCACCTGTCTTCGGGCGCAAGTCGATTCCTGCTTCGGCAGGTAGCGGCCGGCGCAACGTGAACCGCGCCATGGCCGCCCGCCACGGATCGGAACGCGGGAAAGAAAAATGAAACATCCGCCATCCGTACCGGTGCATCCGGAAAGAGGGCGGCAACCATGCCGGCGTACGTGATTCACGGACGCCATAAAGTACGACAATTGCGAGGAGACTCCTGAATGAATTCGATGTCACAAATTAAACTGAACGCCGTCACCGATGCCCTGCGCAACAGCGGCAGCGGCCGGCGCCTGGCGCGCAGCGCGATGCGCGGCCTGCTGGCCCTGTCCGTCACGGCAGCCAGCGTGGCCGCGATCAGCGTGCCGATGATGGCAACGGCCCACGCCGCCGCCGATGCGGAATACACGCAGCGCTTCCTGACCCAGTACAAGAAGATCAAGGATCCTGCCAACGGTTACTTCAGCAAGGAAGGCGTGCCGTACCACTCGATTGAAACGCTGATGGTCGAAGCACCGGACCACGGCCACGAAACCACGTCGGAAGCGTACAGCTACTGGCTGTGGATGGAAGCGCAGTACGGCCGCGCCACCGGCGACTGGGGCCCGCTGAACGCGGCCTGGGCCAACATGGAAAAGTACATCATTCCATCGCAGTCCGACCAGCCGACCAACAACTTCTACAATCCAGGCAAGCCGGCGACCTACGCCGCCGAGTACGACCTGCCGAAGAGCTACCCTGCGCCGCTGAACGGCGGCGTGCCGGTCGGCCAGGATCCGATCGCCAACGAACTGAAAACCGCTTACGGCACCAGCAATATCTACGGCATGCACTGGCTGCTGGACGTGGATAACTGGTATGGCTACGGCAAATGCGGCGACGGCACCACGCGTCCCTCGTACATCAACACCTTCCAGCGCGGTTCGCAGGAATCGGTGTGGGAAACCGTTCCGCACCCATCGTGCGAAACCTTTAAATGGGGCAAAAACGGCGGCGGCGAAGGCTTCCTCGGCCTGTTCATCGGCGACAACAACCGCGCCAAGCAGTTCCGCTACACCAATGCACCTGACGCCGATGCGCGTGCCGTGCAAGCCGTGTACTGGGCGTCGGTCTGGGCCAAGCAGCAGGGCAAGAGCGCGCAAGTGGCCGATCTGGTCACCAAGGCCGCGAAGATGGGCGACTTCCTGCGTTACGCCATGTTCGACAAGTACTTCAAAAAGATCGGCAATTGCACCAACGCCAATTCCTGCCCAGGCGGCAATGGCCAGCCGAATGCTCAAGGCGAACGCGACAATCAGCATTACCTGATGAGCTGGTACTACGCCTGGGGCGGCGCAACCGACACCAACGCCGGCTGGGCATGGCGCATCGGTTCGAGCCACAACCACTTCGGCTACCAGAATCCGCTGGCAGCATGGGCACTGTCGACCCAGGCCGAATTCAAGCCACTGTCGCCTAGCGCTGCTGGCGATTGGGGCAAGAGCCTGACCCGCCAGATGGAATTCTACCGTTGGCTGCAATCGGCTGACGGCGCGATCGCCGGCGGCGCGACCAACAGCTGGGGCGGCGATTACCTGACCCCACCGGCAGGCACCGCGACCTTCCACGGCATGTTCTACGACGAAAAACCGGTCTACCACGATCCGGCGTCGAACACCTGGTTCGGCTTCCAGGCCTGGTCGATGCAGCGTGTGGCCGAGTACTACTACGCCAGCGGCGACGCGCGCGCCAAGACGGTTCTCGACAAGTGGGTAGCCTGGGCATCGGCCAACACGGTCCTGAAAGCGGACGGCACCTACACCATCCCGAATACCCTGGCATGGAGCGGCCAGCCTGACACCTGGAACGCGGCAACCCCTGGCGCGAATGCCAACCTGCGCGTGAAAATTGTCGACAGCACCAACGACGTCGGTATCGCCGCCGCCTTTGCCCGTACCCTGATCTACTACGGCGCGAAAGCCAACAACCAGCCTGCCAAGACGCTGGCCAAGCAACTGCTCGACCGCATGTGGGCCAAGCACCAGGATTCGGTTGGCCTGGTGGTCGACGAAACGCGCGCCGACTACAAGCGCTTCACCCAGCCTTACGATCCGGCGACCGGTTCGGGCGTGTACATTCCACCGGGCTGGACCGGCACCAACGCCCAGGGCGCGGTGATCGATTCGAGCGCGACGTTCCTGAGCATCCGTCCGAAATACAAGGACGATCCGCAGTGGCCCAAGCTGAAAGCTTACCTGGACGGCGGCCCGGCACCAACCTGGCGCTACCACCGCTTCTGGGCTCAGGCCGACATCGCCAATGCACTGGCCGATTACGCCAACATCGTCGGCGGCAGCGACTCGCCGTCGATCGTGACCAGCACCAGCGCCCTGAGCGTGCCGGAAGGCGGCTCGAACAGCGTGCGCATCAGCCTGTCGAAGGCGCCTGCCGCCAACGTCACGGTGGCCATCGCCAAGGCAGCCGGCGGCGACGTCGACCTGAACACGCCTCAGACCAGCCTGCTGTTCACGCCGGCTAACTTCAACGTGCTGCAGGCCGTGTCGATCAACGCCGCACCGGATGCCGACGCCCTCAACGGCAGCGCCAACTACACGTTCACGGCGCCTGGCTACCTGAGCGCCACCACGGTGGCCACCGAGTCCGACCGCGATGTCGCGATTCCGGTCAGCCTGGTTGTGACCGGCGCGCCTTTGAGCGTACCGGAAGGCGCATCGCGCACCTTCCAGGTCCGCCTGGGTGCAGCTCCTAAAGCGAACGTCACGGTCAGCGTCGCCCGCCTGACCGGCGACACCGACCTGTCGGTCGCCGGTGGTGCAACGCTGACCTTCACGCCAGCTAACTGGAACGTGACCCAGCCAGTGACGGTTGCCGCGGCAGTCGATGCCGATAGCCTGAACGGCAGCGCCACCTTCGCAGTCACCGCGCCGACGGCAGCGGCCGTCAACGCCGTGGCCACCGAAGCGGACAAGGATGTGCAGACCGGCGGTTGCGCTGTCGATTTCGACACCACCAACGACTGGGGTGCTGGCCAGGTTCCACGCGTCACGCTGCGTAACACCGGCACCGCGCCGATTACCGGCTGGGCACTGAACTGGACCGCGTCGAACGACGTTACGCTGACCAACTCGTGGGGCGCTACCGTGACCCAGAGCGGCCGTGCGTTCACCGTGACTCCGACGGCCTGGAACGGCACGATCGCTGCCGGCGGCAATGTCGAGTTCGGCATGCAACTGTCGTACAGCGGCGCGAAAGTGCTGCCGACCGGCCTGAGCTGGGCTGGCCGTAGCTGCACCATCGCTGTCAAGTAACTGTTAGTCGTCCGCGCGGGCCGAATGTGGCCCGCGCGGATTTTTTGCGTTTGAAACAGGCATTTGAAAACAGAGGAGGACGACGATGACGATTCGTTCAACACAAGCCGGAATCGCAGTGCTCGCGGTCGTACTCGCCGTCGCCGGCGTCGGCGCCGGCATCAGTTACAACACACTCAGCGCCGCGAGGGCGGGCGGGACCGACGCCTGGCGCGACCTGACCCAGATCCACGCGGAGCGCGCGCGCCTGGCCAGCACGGCGCTCGAAGGCGCGGCGCGGGCCGGCGGACTCGATCCGGCCTTCATCGACCAGGCGCGGACCAGCCTGGTGCGCGCCAGTGCGCTGCCGACCAACAGCGACGTGCTGAACGACGCGGAAGCGGTCGATACCTACAAACGTTACCAGGGTGAGCTGACCGGCGTGCTGTACCGCCTGGCGGGAACGCGTGGCGCGCCCGAGCTGGAAACGGTGTCATCACTCAAAGAACTGCGCGGCAAATTGCCGCAAGACGAGATTGCGCTGGCCGATGCCCGCAACCGTTACGGAAAATCGGCCGAAGGCTACAACGCCCTAGTCGGCACCTTCCCGGGTGCCGCGGTCGCAGCGGTCACCGGTTACCGGCCGCTACCAGCCGGGCTCTAACCGGCCCGCTTCAAGTCCTCTCACTTATATTGGAGATGCACGATGATTACCCCGAAAGTTGTAAGCAAACTGGCACTGTCGCTGGCCCTGGCCTTCGCAGCCACGGCGGGCCACGCCTTTACCGTATCCGGCAACAAGATTTTGGACGATGCGAACCGTCCGGTCGTGCTCAAGGGCGTGAACTGGTTCGGTTTCGAGACCTATGACGGCTCGGTGCACGGCCTGTGGACGCGCAACTGGAAGAGCATGCTCGACCAGGTGCAGGCCAACGGCTTCAACGCCCTGCGCATTCCCGTGTGCCCGGCCACCTTTCGCGACTCGGTCAAGCCGAACATCGACGCGCTGGTCAATCCCGACCTGGTGGGCTTGAATTCGCGCCAGTGGCTCGACGTGTTCCTGAAAGAAGTCGACCGTCGCGGCATCTACATCTTGCTCGATCACCATCGTCCGGATTGCAACGCGATTTCGGAATTGTGGAACACGCCGCAGTACACCGAGGAACAGTGGCTGACCGACCTCGAATACCTGGCCCAGCATTACTCCGGCCTGCGCAACCTGATCGGCCTGGACATCAAGAACGAACCGCATGGCCAGGCGACCTGGGGTACGGGCAATGTGCGTACCGACTGGAACCTCGCGGCCGAGCGCGCGTCGAAGCGCATCCTTGCGGTCAATCCCAACCTGCTCATTTTCGTCGAAGGCATTGGCAGCAATTCAGGCGGCTGCCAGGGCCAGTACGGCCATTTCTGGGGCGGCAACCTGGAACCGCTGAACTGCAAGACGCTCGACATTCCGCGTAACAAGCTGGTGCTGTCGCCGCACGTGTACGGTCCTGATGTGTTCGAGATGGACTACTTCCGGGCGCCTAACTTCCCGGCCAACATGCCTGCGATCTGGGATCAGCAGTGGGGCAAGTTCGCCAAGGATTATCCGGTGGTGCTGGGCGAGTGGGGCGGCAAGTACGGCCACGGCGGCCATGCGAAGGACAAGATCTGGCAGGATGCGCTGGTGAAATACCTGAAAGAGCGCGGCATGATCAGTTCGTTCTACTGGACGCTCAATCCGAACAGCGGCGACACCGGCGGTATCTTGCAGGATGACTGGAAAACGGTCTGGCCGGACAAGATGGCATTGCTGAAGAACTTGTGGGCGGGTGCGACGCCTACCCCGACACCGACACCGACGCCAACGCCAACCCCGACGCCGACACCCACGCCGACGCCGACACCGACACCGACACCGACACCGACACCGACGCCGACGCCGACGCCAACGCCAACGCCAACGCCAACGCCAACGCCAACGCCAACGCCAACGCCGACGCCGACGCCGACACCGTCGGTCACGGCAGTGGTAAAGATCACGTCCGACTGGTCGGCTGGCTATTGCGCCGATGTTGCAGTGAACAACGCCGGTACGTCGCCGGTGGTGTGGAAGATCCAGGTACCAGTGCAGGGCAAGATCAACAATCTGTGGAACGCGGTCTACACCCAGACTGGCGCGATCTTGACGGCATCGGGCCAGGGATACAACGCGACAGTGCAGCCGAAAGCGACACAATCGTTCGGCTTCTGCGCCGTTCGCTAAGTCAACATGTTGCTTAACCGGGGTCAGACCTCGGTTAGGCAACAACGTCCGCGCGTGACGAAGCCATGGCAAATTAGTACTTGCGTCGCCGAAAAAAATCACCTACTATCGCACTCCCAAGCAGGCCAACCATTTTAGAAAAGGAGATCGATCATGCAAAAACTGAACATAAACGCTCTTTTTCTGGGTCTGGCTGGCTATATCCTGCACTGAACCGACGGCATTCGCCCGTCTGTCGCATCGTTTTAGCCCTCCCTTGACGAGTTAATCGTCAGCGCTCCGCCAGCGCCCAATCCCGTATCGTATTTTTTTGGATTGGCATCACATGGGCAATTTTGTTCAGCAAATTTCTGATCGTATTTCGATCATCGCGTCCGACCGTCTGTGGCTCGAAGACGCAGCAATACAACAAACCAAAACCACGGCCGCACTGGCCGGCATGCAGCGCGTGGTCGGCTTGCCCGACCTGCATCCGGGCCGCGGCTATCCCGTCGGGGCCGCCTTCTTCTCCACCGGACGCCTGTATCCGGCACTGGTCGGCAACGACATCGGCTGCGGCATGGCCCTGTGGCAAACCGACATCCTTGCCGGTAAGGCCAAACTCGACAAGATCGACAAACAGATCGGCAACCTCGACGACGTGATCGACGAGGAGGAATGGGCCGCTCTGGAGCGCCTCGATCCATCCTGGCCGGCACGCATCGACGCATTGTCGGCATCGCTGGCTGCGGCCGGTCTGGATCTTGCGCCGCTGCGCTCGCTCGGCACCATCGGTCGCGGCAACCACTTCGCGGAACTTCAGGCCATCGACGCTGTCGAAGATGAAGAGGTAATGGGGCGCACGGCGCTGGCGCGCAAATGCCTGCAACTGCTGGTGCACAGCGGTTCGCGTGGTCTTGGCCAGGTGATTTTGCGCGCGCATGTTGACGCGCACAGTCATGCCGGTTTGGCCGACGCCAGCCCGGAAGCCCTCGCTTATTTGCGCGAACATGACGCAGCGCTGGAATATGCGGAAGTAAATCGCTCGCTGATCGCGGCGCGGATTTTTCATCGCCTGCGTTGTGAAGCCGTGCGCGTGCTCGACGTTCACCACAACACGGTGACGCCGGCATGCATTGATGGCCAGGCAGGCTGGCTGCACCGCAAAGGCGCCACGCCGAGCGACCAGGGGCTGGTGATGTTGCCCGGTTCGCGCGACGACTACAGCTATCTGATCGAACCGGTGCTGTCGGCCGGTGAACTGAGCCTGCATTCGCTGGCGCACGGAGCAGGGCGCAAATGGATGCGTACCGATTGCAAGGGCCGCCTGGACAAACTGGCGACGCCGGCGCAATTGAGCCGCACGTCGATGGGCGGGCGCGTCATCTGCAATGACCGTGCCCTGATTTATGAGGAAGCGCCCCAGGCGTACAAGAATGTCGACAGCGTGCTCGGCTCGCTTGTGGGCGCGGGATTGGTGAGGGTGGTATCCAGAAGCAAACCAGTGCTGACCTACAAAACGCGTGGGGAGTGCTGCTGATGATCTGGTTACAAATTACAGCCAATACGGGCCCGGTGGAATGCTGCCTGGCAGTGACGAAGGCGCTTGCGCAACTGAGCCGCGAGGCGCAGAAGGCGGGGGTGACGGTCAGCGTGGTGGAGCAGCTCGACGGCCCCGTCGGCGGGACCTTGCGGTCCGTGCTGCTGGAGCTGGACGGTCCTGCGGAACCTGAAGGGGCGCTTGCTGCGCGCTGGTGCGGCAGCATCCAGTGGATCTGCGAAAGTCCTTACCGCAAGATGCATAAGCGGAAGAACTGGTTCCTGAGCGGCGCGGCCTTTTCGCCGCCGGCCGTGTCGGCCGAGTTCGGGGAGATCCGGTATGAAGCGACGCGCGCTTCAGGGCCGGGCGGTCAGCATGTGAACAAGACCGACAGCGCGATCCGGGCGACCCATGTGGCATCGGGCTTGTCGGTGAAGGTGCAGACCGAGCGCAGCCAGCATGCCAACAAGCGACTTGCGGCGCAGCTGTTGCTCAGCAAGTTGGGGGAGCTGGCGAAGACGGAGGAGGGCAAGAACAAATCCGAGCGCCGCATGCACCACTTTCAGGCGGAACGCGGCAACGCGGAACGGGTGTTTGTTGGCATGGGGTTTGTGGAGCGGGTAGTCTGAACGACGGGTCGCGCACGGTACCGCCCCGATCTAGTTAATTCCACGCAAGTCGGTGGACGTGTTTGATCGAGCCGCAGGCTGCGATACAAACTTGGCGGGAACGCATCTGTTCCCGCCTGTGCGGTGGCGACGGATCGCGGCCGGCTTCCGATCTCGAATCGTTGCCCCTGTTCGTCATTGAGTTGCCATTTCACGGCCCAATAATCAAGGCTGGTCGCTGCGCCAGACATATCCTGCGCAATGCGGATCACACCGTGTGACAACCCAGCTATCAATAATCATCTCGATACCAGCTTCCCCGCAAGTTTCGCACATGCCCAAGCTGCGCTGTGCCACATCCTTAAGGAAGGCATCAAACTCCCCATCGTCCCGGGGATCCCAGTCAAATCGCAATGCGCCGAATTTTTGAAAGGCACAGGTAATAATGATATTTGACGGTAGTTTATCGAAAACTTCATCAGCCAAAGGTAACCAACCCGCACCACAATTTTTGTGTATCGCTTCCTTTGCCTGCAATCTGCTCAAGCCATCGGCCATCTAATTTCGTCTCACGGTCATGTGTTCAGTCAGTCAATATAGGCAGGCATCCGACGACAACTATCTCATGTCCGCACCGCGCAAGCGGCGGCTCATCGAGACAGCCGACTAAAGCGTGCTCCGCCGCC
The DNA here is from genome assembly GCF_030846505.1 of Massilia pseudoviolaceinigra. NCBI lineage: Bacteria > Pseudomonadati > Pseudomonadota > Betaproteobacteria > Burkholderiales > Oxalobacteraceae > Massilia > Massilia pseudoviolaceinigra. The sequence continues at coordinate 104,352 of NZ_JAVCWL010000011.1, forward strand.
ATTCTTCCGGGTTTTTCTTGCAAACAGCAGCAATTGTCCGCCTATTCGCACTTACTTCCAGATGCGATCGACGAGATCGCCAATCTCCAGCGGCTTTCCTGCCGCCTTGGCTACGGTTGCCCACTCCGCCGGGGAAGGCATTGGACCCGCTGGCACCTTGCCACCGGCGACGCCATATTTCATCGCGAGCAGCACTGTTCCGCCGTTGACGGCAGGCGGTTTCACGCCTTGCGCGGCGGCGATCAGGCCGTTTGCCACGGCTGGCGGCAGCGGCGGAGTGAAATCGAGCCAGAATTTCGATTGCTGTCCCGGACGAATCGCCACCACCAGGAATCCACCGGTGGGGGGCACGGCCTTCGCGGCATTGAATATTCCATTCGCGGCAGCGTCCACTTGCTTGAGGTAAGGCGCAAGCTTTTCCACGCTGACCCTGGCGCCGATCACCTGTTCAGGCTGCAGCAAAACAACGCCGCCAGCCGTGATGCCACCTGCGGCCTGAACGCCACTGGCGCACAGTCACGCGGCAAGAAGAAAAATAATCGAACGCATCCTGGTCTCCGACGAAGAGTAACTGCGGCAAATCGCTGCGGGCGTATTGAATCACGTTTTGACCATTGCCGGGAAACTTGCATCGATCGATGTCAAAGGCATGAGGTACGATGAATATCCCTTCGCACCCAGGAGATTGCCGCCATGTCCATGCCGTTGCCGATTGCCAGAAGCAATGCATCTGAACCGCCGCGCCTGCGCGATTTGCTGCCGGCGCTGGTCAACCGTCACGGCTGCGCAAGCGCCAATCGCCGGTGGAGGCAATGGTGAAGTCGGCGGTGCGCAGCATCGGCTCGCAGGTCGGGCGGGAGATTATCCGCGGCGTGCTAGGGTCGATCCTAAAGCGGCGCCAGGCCGCAATCGGCTCAGTGCAGGACGGCTTTTTCCGGCTGCACCAGAATGAAAGGATGGACGACCGAGGTCCACAACACGGCGGCGGTCTCGGTCCAGGCTTGCGCCTGCGCATCCGACACTTTGCCGACCTTGCCGTCGCCCATCCAGCGGGCGATGCTGTCTTTGTCATCGTGCGATATGCGCACGGCGACGTCGACCAGGTCGAGGTCGGCGCTGACGAACACTACATTGCCTTGGGCAAAATGGCGCTCCAGTTCGGACCAGGGCAGGCGCGCGGTTTCGAGGTTGATCTTGGCGCGCAGTTCGGTATCGTTTTCAGGCTTGGTATTCATACAGTTACTCAATAGTTCAGGTGGAGTCGATCGTAAAACGATGGTTCAGATGATATCGATGACGGGGGTAGGCGAGCCGGACCAGGTAAGGCGGTAGGCCTGTCCCTTGCGTACATTGCCGACCAGGGCGGGACGGAAACATGCGAGGCAGGTGCCTTCGGGATGCCGCACACTGGGATAGATCACGCCCATCGAACCGCTCTCGAGCAGTTGCGTGGCGAGGTCCTGGGAGTCGATGTAGCTGGTCGGATCGAGATACCTCGCAAAGGCATCGACCCCGCGAATGTCGTGGAATGTGCTGGTAAAATCGGCGATCAGCGCCTGATACGTCACGCTGTCGTCGAAGCGGCCAATTTCCTGGTACTCGACGGTCTTGTGGAAGGTGATTTCTGCAAGGGCGGTCTCAGCCTCGAAGGCGCAATACCAGGCGCCGCGTTCGCCATCGTTGAAACGGCTGCCTTCCGGACGCGGATAGGTGTAGGCCGCGTTGATGATGCGGAAATTCGGCACGCCAAAGACCAGTTCGTCGACGCCAATGCCGGGCAGGCTGCCGTATTCGCCGCGCAGGCGTTCATTGGTGGCGTTATCGATATCGAACAGGTCGCGCAAGACATCACGATCCTCGGCCAGTGGGCTGAGCACGGAATCTTCCACGTCGGCGAAGCGGGATGGGATCAGGCGGCAGGTATCGAACTGCCGCAAATTGGTGAGCTTGGGAATGACCGTCAAGTCAGAGACCTCCGCGGCGCGCGTCGAGCAGCTTGCGTACCGTTTGCATGGATAACAAACCACCCGCCAGCATTTGCGACAGCGGCGTGCGTCCGGCAAAGATAGGATTGGTATTCGGGAGGGTGACCCATTCGTCGGCAAGCTTGTCGCCGTACAAAATGTGAAGGGCTTTGTAGATGCCGAGCAGGTAGGAAATGCGGGTAATGCGGTCGACTTCGAGGACGCGGTCGGGGTTCTTTTTCCACTCATAGAAAGTGGAGGAGGACATGCCGCCGAGCAGTTCGCGGGCATCTTCGTCGCGCAACTTCCAGGCGGTCATGAGGGCAAAAAACCCCTTGAGCGCGGATTTGGACAGGCGCTCCCGCTCCGCTCGCGCGTTCAGGTCGATGAGCACGGCCGGCTCGAAGCGACTTTTTGGATATGCGAAGGCAAGATTCATGATGGGCTCCGGTTATGGAGTATTTATACTCTATCTTCGTGTCGTGTGCAAGCCAATCGCCATCAAACTGTTCATGAGCTTGCACAAAGAATGACTGGTACTGTTCGGCTCGTCTGTGCGCGGTAACGCGGCCGCGCTGACATGCAGCGCAACAGCCGCGGCAAGACTTGCAGGCAGGAGCAACATTGTTTTTCTTTCAAATCGGCGAAGCCTCATAATATCGCCAATTTCTTCATGTGTGGTGTCAAGCAGACGTGTCCAAGATTCCTCGCCCTATCCCCGAAGCGCATATCCCCCGCGTCGTGAATCAACTATTTGCCGATGGCCGGGGGGCGTCTGGCCGCGACGAACCGGATCACTGGGTGCTCGAATCGCGGGAAGCGACGGAGGATGACCGTGTGGTGATGGCCAGGGCTGCGGCCTTTATTTACGGCGTCGTTGCTCTTGCGCTGGCGAAACTTTTCACAGTGCTTCTGGAGTTCATCGTCGGGGAAAACAGCGTCACGCAGGCAATCTGGATGGTCGCCGTTCCTGCTGGCGCCGTGTGGGGTTACAGGAAGCAAAAGGCGAAGCCGGGCCAGGTCTGGACATCGCGTGAATGGATCGATTTCGGGAACCGTACGTGGAATACGCGCCGGCACTACCTCGACGGCAGCAAACCGCTGGAATCGAGGTCGCTTCCGCTGAAGGCCGTCGCGGCGGTATCCCGTGCGGAAATGTATGAAGATGGGATGGGCTACACAAGCTTGTTGAGTGAGGTGAACAATCTGGTCCGTTATCGGCAGCCCTGGCCGTTGACCCAGGTGGAGCACTTCGACACCGAGAAGGAGTGCCTTGCATTTACCCAGGCCATGGCGGCGCGTTGTGCAATTTCATGCTGGCAGTTCAGGGAGGCGGAGCTTGAAGGTGGCGAGGCGATGCTGGAAAAGTTGTCCTGATTTACGGGGGCGGAAACGCCGAAGTTGCTTGCTTGCACACCCATGAGTGAAGAACCCAGCAGAACCATGTCGAATCATGCACCAGCGAGCGGAAACGGGCCGGATGCCGTCGGCGTGCCGGACGGCCATGTCCCCAGTGGGGAGGCGCGTACCGGCGAAGCGTTTCCGGACTTCAGCGAAGGCCTGCGCTGGGAGCTTGAATCGAAGGAATGGACGCTCAAGGAACATTCAGCCGATGCGATGTTAGGAGCCGTGATCTACGCCGTGGCGGGTGCCGTCCTGTTGCTTGCTCCCTTCGGCGGGTTGTCCAACATTATCTGGCAAAAGGACATCCTTTTCTCGCTGTACCTTGCCTGCATCATGGGCGTGGGCATATGGGCTTACGTGGCGGCGCGCTATAAAGAAGGGTCCGTATGGGAAACGAAGACTTGGATCGATTTCGACGATCGTAGCTGGAACAAGTACATCCGCTACACCGACGCAAGCATGCCGAACGAGGACACCAGGTTGGCATTCGCGGATCTGGCATTGATTTGCGATGACCACATCTATGGCGAAGGGCCGGACGAAGTCCATTATTACTCCGTTGTCTTGTGCCGTGCAGGGGATGTGAAAAATAAGCGAATTGCGCGCCCGCCGCCTCAGCTAAGCTTGCTCAGGCGTTTTCGGAGCGAGCAAGAAAGTCTCGATTTCGCCGCTGGGATAGCCCGGCGTAGTGGTATCTCGTGCTGGAAGCTTGATTGGAGCCGGCTGAGCGCCACGGGGACGTGCATGACCCGGCTGTTCTGAGGGCGCGGGCGCTTTATGCGCGGCAAACGCACACGTACTTGCCGGCCTTACGCTCCCGCGCTCGGGTTGGGCGGATCAGTTCCTTCCCGTCCGCCATGCCTGGCGTCCGGCGAAGCGGTGCCGGGGCCGGCCGGATCGGCGAACTGGCGCTGGCGATCCGCGCCCGCGTCGGACGCCGGGCTTGTGCCGGCTCGGCCTGTTCAGGCGAAGTTACGCCGGCTCGGCGTGTTCGACCAGCAGTTGCACGCGCGTGACGCCGTTGTATTCATTGGCGTCGAGGCGGAATGCCACGCGTGCGCGCTCGCCGACCGAGGCTGTGTGGCCGAACCAGATGGCGTCGTAACGCTGGCCGTTGCGCTCAAGCTGGAGCTTGAGATGGCGTTCTTTCAAAATGCGCTGGCTGACCACCCGGAACTCATCGCAAAACACCGGCGGCGCAAAACCCTGGCCCCACACCTGGCCGTCCATCAGGCCGATGAATTCCGTCGTGTAATAGGCGTCTTCCAGCGGACCGTCGGTTTCGATGATGCGTTCGAGCTGCTGCGTATTGAGCCAGGCGCGCCCGACTTCCTCGAACGCCGCGGAAAACGCCTCGAACGCGTCGGCGCGAATGGTCAGCCCGGCCGCCATCGCATGGCCGCCGAATTTGTCGATCAGGCTCGGCGCGCGCTTCGACACCAGATCGAGCGCGTCGCGCAGGTGGAAGCCCGGAATCGACCGCCCCGAGCCCTTGATCCAGCCTTCCGCGCCCGGCGCGAAGGTGATCGTCGGGCGGAAGAATTTTTCTTTCAGGCGCGAGGCGACAATGCCGATCACGCCCTGGTGCCAGGATTCGTCGAACACGCTGATCGTGTTGCTGTCGGCCGGCTCGTAAGCGTCGAGGTGCAGCAGGGCCGTGTCCTGCATGTCGGCCTCGATTTCGCGGCGCTTCAGGTTGATTTCGTTGAGCTGCTGGGCGATGGCCCAGGCGCGTCCGTCGTCGTCGGTGACCAGGCACTCGATCCCGAGCGACATGTCTTCCAGGCGGCCGGCGGCATTGAGGCGCGGACCGAGCGCAAAACCCAGGTCGAACGGCGAGGCGCTGCGCGCTTCACGTCCGGCCACGCGGAACAGCGCGGCCACGCCGGGGTGCATGCGGCCCGCGCGCATGCGCTTGAGACCCTGCGCCACCAAAATGCGATTGTTCGAGTCGAGCCGCACCACGTCGGCCACGGTGCCCAGGGCGACCAGATCGAGCAGGCTGTCCAGCTTGGGCTGGGTCTGGGCATCGAATACGCCCCGTTTGCGCAATTCGGCGCGCAGTGCGAGCAGTACGTAGAACACCACGCCGACACCGGCCAGGTGCTTGCTGGGAAAGCCGCATTCGGGCTGGTTCGGATTGACGATCACGCGCGCTTCCGGCAGCGTGTCGCCGGGAAGGTGGTGGTCGGTGACGACAACGTCGATGCCGCGCCGCTTCGCTTCCAGCACGCCGTCGATGCTGGCGATGCCGTTGTCGACGGTGATGATGATATCCGGCGCCTTTTCGCGCGCGGTCAGTTCCACGATTTCGGGCGTGAGGCCGTAGCCGTACTCGAAGCGGTTGGGGACGATGTAGTCGACCGTGGCGCCCATCGCGCGCAGGCCGCGCAGGGCGACGGCGCAGGCAGTGGCGCCGTCGCAATCGTAGTCGGCCACGATGGTCATTTTTTTGGCAGCCTTGATGGCGTCGGCCAGGAACACGGCGGCGGCGTCGATGTGCAGCAGGCCGGCGGGCGCCATCAGGCTGCCCAGCTCACTCGATAATTCGCGCGCGTCGGTCAGCCCGCGCGCGGCGTACAGGCGCGCGAGCACGGGATGCACGCCGGTCTGGCGCAGCATTTCGGACGTACGGAAAGAGCAGGGGCGAGTGGTGATACGGGTCATGGCAGCAGTCTGTCTAAGGTCGGGCGGCGCCAGAAGGCGCGTTGCGAAAAGCGGGTGGTGGTAAAAGCGATCTGGCTGGTGCGGTGGCTCAGGACCAGTTGCAGCTGCTTGACGCGGCCGTCCTTGAGCGCGGCCAGCGCAGGGGCAAAGGCGGACTGCTCCAGGCGATGCATGTGCTGCAGCCAGCCTGCCCAGTCGGTGGACATGGCCGCTTCGCTCAAGGCATCGCACACCAGGATCGATTTCCCGGCCATGGCGTCGATCGACGCGATGGGCGCGGCTTGCGGATGCCCGGCCAGCGCCGTCATCCACGGCGTGGATTCACTGGTGGCCAGCGCGGAGGTGTCGACACTGGCGCCGGCCGGGGACGCACCCCACGGCCAGAAGGAGTTGATCGCCGCCAGGCCGCGCGCTTCGCGTTCGGTGTTGACGGGATGCTCGAACCACAGCATCTGCACTTCGTTTTGCAGCATGCGGAATGCGCGCGCCGGCGGGCCCTTGGGCATCCAGTCGGTCAGGTTCAGGCCGACGGCCGAATCGGGTGTCGATGTCTCCAGGTCGGCCCAGTCGTCGGCGCGCATGAACCAGGTACCCGCGTCGCCGTACAGGAGCGTTTTTCCGGATTCGTCGAAGTAAGGCTTGGCGATGTCGAACAGGACGCGCCCGTGCGCCTCGGACAACTGCAGGCGGCGCATGTCGGCGATCAGCAAATGGCTGCGGGCGATCTGGGTGTGGGCCGGGTGGACGATGAACCAGGTGCCTTCCGCCGGCGCCAGGCCGTGGCCTTTCATGACGGTGCTGGCAAATGCCGGTTTGCCGTCGCCGGACGCCGCCAGGGCGCGTGCCAGCCAGGCTTCGTGGGGCAGGGCGCGCAGGCCCTCATCGACCGGAAGTTGCTGGCGGGACGTGGTGCGGCTGATGAGCGCAGCCAGCGCGGGCGCCTGCAATGCGCGGATTAAATCGGGGGCGAGCTCGGGAGGGGGCAAGGCGAACGGCAGGACAAGCGAAATTTGGGTCATCCAGCATTGTAGGACAAAACGGCACGCCCGAAAATCCTGGCGCGTCGGCGAATGGCGGCGATCGGGCCAAGGATTGGATTCACGCCCAGGGCTAAACCGGGCGCCTGAGCACATCTTTGTCGTCAGCCAGCAAGCGGAGCACGCTCGTTGCGCCATCAGATGAGTACGCCTTGTTTGAATGTAATGCTAGAATTTAGATAACATTTTTTCTCGATAAGGGGGGCTCGATGTTGTTTAATACCAATTTTGTGCGCACCGCTGGCGTCGTCTTCGCTGCCGGGGTGAGCTTGCACAGCGCTGCCATGGCGCAGGAAAAGGGGGTGGGCGCGATTTCCGTGACCAAGGAAGTGATCGAAGTCAGCGGCAACGGCCATCAGCGTACCTTCCCATGCAATGGACGCAAGGCGGTGGTCGAAGGTTCCGACCACGTTATCACTTTTACAGGTGTGTGTGCGAGCCTCGACGTTTCGGGCGGGAATAACAGCGTTACCGTGCAACTTGCGCCGCAGGGCTCCCTGACGGTAGCCGGTGCCGACCATAAGGTGCGCTGGCAGTCCACAGGCGAGCCCAACCAAGACCTGAGTGGGGGAAAACACCAGATCGTCAAGCTGCCATTGAAATGATAGATTGTTCGGCGCAGCGAAAGCGGATTCCCCCATGGGTAACGATAACGCCCGCCGGTGGAACATGAAAGTTGTCGAATTTATATTGAAATATTGAAATTTCGGCAACGATTTCTTGAAAGGGTTGTGATGTCATTACGTGTACTGATTACATTGGGTATGGCGGCCGTTGCCGCCTTTGGTGCCCCCGGCGTGGCTGTTGCTGACGAAGACAGTGTTGGCGCCGTTGCGTCAGGCAAGGACAAGGTTCAAGTCAGCGGCAATGGCCATCGACGTTCATTCCCGTGCGATGGCCGCCGCGCGGTCATCGAAGGAACCGACAACGTGATTACGTTCTCGGGCGTGTGCTCCGCGCTGGAAGTGTCCGGCTCGGGCAATTCCGTCACGATTCAACTGGCCCCGAAAGCGCCCCTGACCGTGGAAGGCGTGAATAACAGCGTCCGCTGGAAATCGACTGCCGAACCCAAAAAGAATATTTCGGGCGTGAATAACCGGGTCGTCAAGGTGCCGGGCGGGGGGTAAGCACGTGTAACGCTGCCGTCGACAGCCCTGGCGACCGCGGCAGCGAACGCAATCGCCGCAACGAACGTGACCGGAGCAGCGCACCCGGCCGCCGTAGCGCACCCGTGCACTACGGCCAGATTGTGCCTCATCGTCTGCGCCGTTTGCATCGGTCGCGCCGGTTGCATCGGTCGCATCGGCCGCAGAAACGCGCACCGGTCACACCGGTTGTATCGGGTGCTCCCGTCACCGCGAAAGTCCGCAAGCCTCCAGCCGTCGTGCCCGGGGATTAAGGGGGCGGTGGCGACTGCAACTGCGACTGCGCCGGCAGCTCGTCGACCTCCACATCCCCGTAAGTGAGCCCGATAGCCTCTTCGTACCACGTTTGGGTCAGCGCCAGATGCTCGCGTTCTTCGTTCAGCGCCTGTGTAAAACGGTCGACCATGTCCGATAATCCGTGCTCGTCCGCCAGCGCTACCAGGGTTTCCCAGCCTGCCTTGTCACTTAGCTCTGCTGTTACGATGGCGTGCAGCGACTGTGCAATGCTGGTACGCGGGTCGTTCAATACCTGCACCAGTCCGAGCGACTCCACCCCGACCAGATCGGCACTGGGCGTTTGCGAGGTCGGGTCGCCACCCAGCGATTCGATCGCATCGGCCAGCATCAGGAAATGGCGCGCTTCGTCGGCGCGTATCTGCTCCAGGTCTTCGATTGTCATGCTGATTTCACCTGCCAGCATCACCTCGCACTTGGTAATCAGCGCGTCGTACAAACGCGTTCCGGTGCGCTCGTAGGCCAGCCGTTCGCCCAGCTTGTCGAGCAGGATTTGCGGGCTCTCGCCCTTGAGCATCGACACCCCCATCGTCACCGCACCGGTGATGGTGCCGGGAAGGGGCACCGATCCCAGCGCATCCGCATTGGCGATGTACTCGCTGCGCAACTCGGCCAGCGCCATTTCGTCGACGCTATCGCTGTCCATCAGGGCCGGCTCAATATCCTGCATGGCCTTGCTGTCGATGGGCGACATCTGGATACCCGTGCGGTTCATTCCTATGTGTTCAGTCTGTACGTTACTCATATCTTGTCTCCTGTTCCCAAATGCGCTCAAGGCGCGGCGACGCCGGCGGCGGCCAGCATGCCTCTGCGAGTGAGCTCGGTTCCCGGACGCCAGATATACCCGGCGGCGACCATGTCGCTCGGTGAACCGTCAGCGTTGACCATGCTGCGGTAGTTGAGCGAGAGCGGGCTTTCGTGCTCCTTGGCGACGAAGCGGGTTCCGTCGGTCCGCAGGTCGACTTCGCTGGCCAAAACCTTGCGCACGAAGTCGCGCTGGCTGTGCAAGGCAAGCGGGCTGGCAAAGTCGCTCGTGACGATTTCAGCCGGGTCGCGCCGTTCGAATTGCTTGAGCGCCTCGCACGCCATGTTGAAATGCCCCAGTTCGTAGTCGAGAAAGCGCTCCCAGATCGCCCGGATGTGGTGATTGGTTTCCTGCTCGACGCAGCTGTAATAGGTGTAGCACTCGGCCGCCTCGTGCAGCAGCCACTGCTCGATCCAGGATTCGCCAGGGTCGAGCATGGATTCGTACTGGGTCACGTGCTGCTCTTCGATGGAAGCGATTTCGGCATACAGCTGGCGTGCCAGCGGGTCGGAAAACAGCGGGCCGATGTTCTGGTAATAGTCGTGCGTCTGGTATTCGCTTGAAACGATGGTCAGGGCGTTGATCTTGGTCTGGAAGGCGGCCGTGCGGGCGTTGTAGGGTTCGCGCAGTTCATCCTCGGGCGCGCGGTGGTGCTCGGCTGTCGGGCGGCCAGGCAGAATATCCGTATAGCTCTGCAGGATATTGTTCGCATCCTTGCCCTCCAACCGGTCCAGCAGGGCCGAATAGCGGTACAGGTGGTCGAAATCTTCCAGCAGGCCGAAGCGGTAGACCTGCGCCAGGTACGGGTCTGGCTCGCTCTGCGCGACGGCCGCGGTGACCTCGATGGCAACCTGCTCGTAGGCGACCGTCGTTTCAAGGGGCGAATGGTCCGCCGCGATGAGCCAGTTGACCAGGGTGGCCTGGTGTTGTTCGGTACGCCGCACCTTGGCCAGCGGCAGGCGCAGCTCGCGGTTGAAGCGGGCCGCCAGATGGCCGAAACGCAATGCTTCGGTCTCTAGCCCGTTAACGAGGATGACCCGGATGCGCGTGAATGCATCGTCGTCGAGCTTGCTGATCGGTTTTTGCACCAGCTCGCGCCAGGTGAAGCGCTGCTTGTCGATATCGACGCCTTTTGAATCGAAAAGACTGAATGCCATGATATGCCTCCATTCTGCGGTAATGAGTTGGAGTGCGCACGAAGCGCCAGGTTCAAAGTTTTTTTGTAAAAACCACGGTGGCAACGCGTGATTCAATTGTGGCAACCCTGCCCGGGACGCGCTTTGTGTGGCAAACTGCGCACTTGCAATCAATCACTGCCGGGGCACATGAGCATCATCCACAACTTACCGTACGAATGGCTGGTCGGCCTGCGCTACACGCGTGCCGGCAAGCGTAGTGGCCGCAACAGCTTTATCTCGTTCATTTCCCTCATTTCCGTCTCCGGCATCGCCCTCGGCGTGGCAGCGCTGATCGTCGTGCTGTCGGTGATGAACGGCTTCCAGAAAGAAGTCACCGACCGCATGCTGTCGGTGCTGGCCCATATCGAAGTGTTCGACCCGCGCGGCACCATGCCCAACTGGCAGGCGGCGATGCAGGACGCGTTCAAGAACCCGGCGGTCAAGGGCGCCGCGCCGTTCGTCGAAACCCAGGGCATGCTGCTGCGCGATGGCGTGATGCGCCCGGCCGTCATCCGCGGCATCCTGCCGCTGGAAGAACACAAGGTGTCCGATGCGGCCGGCCAGGTGCGCCAGGGCAGCCTGGCCGCGCTGGTGCCGGGCCAGTTCAACATCGTCATGGGCTACGCGCTGGCGCGCTCGCTCGGCATCGGCATCGGCGACAAGGTGACCATGCTGCTGGCGCAGGCGCAGACCACGCCGGCGGGCATGCTGCCGCGCACGCGCTCGTTCACGCTGGTCGGCATTTTTGAAGCCGGCCATTACGAATACGACGCCAGCTTCGCCTTCGTGCACCTGGAAGACGCGCAGAAGATGGAGCGGCTCGACGCGCCATCGGGCCTGCGCCTGCGCATCGCCGACATGCACGCCGCGCCCATGGTGGCGCAGGAACTCAAGGCGAGCATGCCGGGCCGCTTGCGCATCCGCGACTGGTCCGAGCAGAATGCCACCTGGTTTGCCGCCGTGCAGACCGAGAAAAAAATGATGTTCGTCGTGCTGACCCTGATCATCGCGGTGGCTGCCTTCAACCTGATCGCCACGCTGGTGATGACGGTGACCGAAAAGCAGGCCGACATCGCCATCCTGCGCACGCTCGGTTCGTCGCCGCGCTCGATCATGAAGATCTTCATGATCCAGGGTGCGCTGGTGGGGCTGATGGGGACCCTGGCCGGTGTCGGCCTGGGCGTGCTGGTGGCGCTGAACATCGATGTCATCGTCCCGTTTATTGAACGTTTATTAGGAGTACAGTTTTTGCCCAAGGATATCTACCTGATCAGCGCCTTGCCATCCGATCTGCGCTGGCCCGACGTGGCCAAGATCGGCGGCGTGGCCGTCGTCCTGTCCTTTGTCGCCACGCTCTACCCGAGCTACACGGCGTCGCGCGTCAAACCTGCGGAGGCGCTGCGCTATGAGTAACCTGAACAAACCCGGCGACGCGCCGGTTCTCGCCTGCCGTGGACTGGGCAAGACCTTCACCCAGGGCACCTATTCGGTTCCGGTGCTCACCAACGTCGACTTCAGCATCTATCGCGGTGAACGCGTGGCGATCGTCGGCGCATCCGGCTCGGGCAAATCGACCCTGCTGCACCTGCTGGGCGGCCTCGATACGCCGACCACCGGCTCGGTGACGTTGCTGGGCAAGGACTTCGCCAGTCTGTCGGAAACCGCGCGCGGCGACCTGCGCAACGAGGCGCTTGGCTTCGTGTACCAGTTCCACCATCTGCTGCCGGAGTTTTCGGCGCTCGACAACGTCGCCATGCCGCTGCTGATCCGCCGTGAAAAGCGCGCGCTCGCCATCGACAAGGCGCGCGCCGTGCTCGAACGCGTGGGCCTGGCCAAGCGCGTGGTGCACGTGCCGGGCGAACTGTCCGGCGGCGAACGGCAGCGCGTGGCCCTGGCGCGCGCGCTGGTCACCCAGCCTGGCTGCGTGCTGGCCGACGAGCCGACCGGTAACCTCGATCACGCCACCGCGCAGCAGATTTTCGACCTGATGCTCGAACTGTCAAAAACGCTGGGCACCGCTTTCGTCATCGTCACCCACGACATCGAACTGGCGCGCCGCTGCGACCGCGTGCTGCGCCTGACCGAACACGGACTGCAACCGGCCGAACTGTGACCATGTGGATCGACACCCACTGCCATCTGGACGCGCACGAATTCGGCGCCGAATCGCTGGAGGTGGCGCGCCGGGCGGGCGAAGCAGGGGTGTCGATGATCGTCATTCCTGCGGTCGGACGGGGTAATTTCGACACCGTGCGCCAGTTGGCTGCCAATGCGCCGAATGCCAGCTACGCGCTCGGCATCCATCCGATCTATGTGCCCAATGCGACGCAAGACGATCTGCTTGCGCTGCGCGCGGCGGTGGAAGCGGCGATGGCTGACCCGAATTTCGTGGCCATCGGCGAGATCGGCCTGGATTTTTTCATTCCGATGCTGTGCGAACCGGCCATGCGCGAGAAGCAGGAGCATTTTTTCCGCGAGCAGTTGCGCATCGCGCGCGACCTGGGCCTGCCGGTGCTCATGCACGTTCGCCGTTCGCAGGATCAGGTGCTCAAGCATGTGCGCCAGATCCGCCCGGCCGGCGGCATTGCCCATGCGTTCAACGGCAGCTTCCAGCAGGCGCAGGTCTACATCGACCTGGGATTCAAGCTCGGGTTCGGCGGCGCCATGACCTTCACGCGCGCCTTGCAGATCCGGCGCCTGGCTGCCACGCTGCCGCTCGAATCGATTGTTCTTGAAACCGATGCGCCGGATATTTCGCCGGCCTGGATTCATCCGGGCCGCAATAGCCCGGAGCAGCTGCCAGCCATTGGCGCCGTGCTGGCGCAGCTGCGCGGATTGATGGTCGATGACGTGCGCACGGCCACCTGCGCCAACGCACTGGCCGCGCTTCCACGCATGCCGCTCCCGTAGCCGTCACCGGCCGGTGGTTCAGATGCCCTGGCCGCCGGAGACTTCGATGCGCTGGGCGTTGACCCAGCGGTTATTTTCCGACAGCAGGCTGGCGATCATCGGGCCGATGTCGTCCGGCAGGCCCACGCGGCCCAGTGCCGTCATGGCGGCGAAGCTCTGGTTCAGCTCCGGGTTGTCGCGCACCACGCCGCCGCCGAAATCGGTCTCGATCGCGCCCGGCGCCACCGTGTTGACGGCAATGCCACGACCGCCGAATTCCTTTGCCATGTACACGCTGAGCGTCTCGATTGCCGCTTTTACCGCCGCGTAGGCGGCGTAGCCCGGGTAGGTCAGGCGCGTCAGGCCCGATGACAGGTTGACGATGCGCCCGCCGTCGGCCATCAGCGGCAGCAGCGCCTGGGTGAGGAAATAGACACCCTTGAAGTGCACGTTCACCAGGCTGTCGAACTGCGCTTCGGTGGTTTGCTCGATCAAGGCGTAGTCGCCATGGCCGGCGTTGTTGACAAGGTGGTCAAAACTGTCGCGCTGCCACGTGTCGCGCAGCGCGGTGCGCAGGTTGGCGGCGAACGGCGCAAACGCTGCGACACTGCCCATGTCGAGCTGGAAGGCGACGGCTTTGCGCCCCATCGCCTCGATCTCGGCCACGGCGGCGCGCGCCTCGTCGGCCCGCGACTGATAGGTGATGATCACGTCATTGCCGCCCCGGGCAATGCTCAAGGCGGTGTTGCGGCCCAGGCCGCGGCTGGCGCCGGTAACGATGGCAATCTTGGTCATGTTGAACTCCTGCTGTGTGGGGGAAGTTCATCTTAGGGCGCGACGGCGCGGGCAACGTAGCCGGAACCTCGCGCTTGTTTGCCTATTCCTCCAGATCGCGCTAAGGGCCGTCCGGAATCGGTTAGGATTGCGGCATGACCGACTCCCTGCTCAATACCGTCCGCCGCTACGTGGAGGCGCATGCCGACGCCGCCGGCATGGCGCAAACGCCCATCGCCGGCCTGATGACGATTCGCTCGACCGCGCCCAGCGGCCTGCTGCATGCGATCGCCCGGCCGCTGGTCTGCCTCGTTCTACAGGGGAGCAAACAGGTCGCGATGGGGAACGATTGTGTGACCTACAACCCCGGCGACTCCTTGCTCATTACGGCGGACGTGCCGACCATCAGCCAGGTCACGCGCGCCAGCGTGGACGCACCCTATATTTCGCTGGTGCTGGACCTGGACCCGGCCGTGCTGGCCGAACTGACCGCGCAGATGATGGCGCTTCCGCATCCCGGCGCGGCAGTCGTCGAGTCGACCGATGCCGAGGTGGCCGACACGGCGCTGCGGCTGATGCGCCTTCTCGAACGCCCGGCGTCCGTGCCGGTGCTGCATGCGCAGCTGGTGCGCGAACTGCATTACTGGCTGCTGGCGGGGCGGCACGGGGCGGCCATCCGCCGGCTGGGAGGGCCGGACGGGCATGCGCAGCGGGTGGCGCGCACGGTCGCGCTGCTGCGGGCCGAATTCGCGCAGCCGCTCCCGGTCGAACGCCTGGCCGCCACCGCCGGGATGAGCCCATCGTCGTTCCACCATCACTTCCGCGCGGCGACCTCGCTCTCGCCGCTGCAATTCCAGAAGCACTTGCGGCTGATCGAGGCGCGCCGGCTGATGATGTCGGACGGCGTATCGGCCAGCAGCGCCGCGTTTGCGGTCGGTTATGAGAGCGTGTCGCAGTTCACGCGTGAATATGGACGGATGTTCGGCTTGCCGCCGATGAAGGATGCCGAAGCGATGGGGCAGCGGACGCACGCGCCAGCGTAGATGCGGGCGTGTTACGATAATCTTTTTAATAACGTTGCAATTATGTCATTTGCAGCCTAAATCGATTTTTCCGGACAGGAGCCGACCGTGCGAACAGTTAACCTTTGGAAATGGAGTACTTTTCTGCTGCTCGCCGTGTGCGTCGGCGCTGGCGCGGCAGGTATCGAGCAGCCGATCGCGCTGCGCACGGCGCAGGGGGCGGTCGCTGGCACCTTGTCGCTGCCCAAGGCTGCCGGACCGGTGCCGGTCGCGCTGATCATCGCCGGCTCCGGTCCGACCGACCGTGACGGCAATGGCCCTGGGCTGAAGAACGACAGCCTGCGCCTGCTGGCGCAAGGTCTGGCCGACGCCGGCGTGGCGAGCGTGCGCTTCGACAAGCGCGGCATCGCCGCCAGCGCGGCGGCTGGCCCTCGCGAGGCGGACCTGCGCTTCGAGACGTATATCGACGACGCCACGGCGTGGCAGGCCATGCTCAGGGCCGACAAGCGCTTCTCAAGCGTCAGTGTGATCGGTTACAGCGAAGGCTCCCTGATCGGCATGCTGGCAGCAAAAGCCGGTAATGCGCGGGCCTACGTATCGATTGGCGGTCTGGGACGCGGTGCGTCGGCCGTGCTGCGCGAGCAGCTTGCGCCGGTATTGCCACCGCCGCTGGCCAGGGAGAGCGAACGTATTCTCACGGCGCTGGAGGACGGGCGCGAGGCCGGCAATGTGCCGATCGAACTGGCCGCGCTGTACCGTGCAAGCGTGCAGCCGTACCTCATTTCGTGGTTCAAGTACGTACCGGCGACGGTCATCAAGGACTTGAGGATGCCCGTGCTGCTGGTTCAGGGCAGTACCGATCTCCAGGTCCCGCTCAGCGAGGCCGAACTGCTGCACAGGGCTCTGCCGGGCGCGCATCTGGTTGTGGTGCCGGGGATGAACCACGTATTGAAGGAAGCTCCGCTTGATAAAGAGGGCCAGACCAGGACCTACACCGATCCCGCATTTCCGCTTGCGCCAACGCTGGTTCCGACGATTGCCGCCTTCTTGCGCAAGGCATCGAAAGACTGACGCGCGCCAAAGTGCCGTGCTGCGCCCAATGGCATGCTAGGGGTTTTGTCCACGCCTCCGGGGAGCCATGCGCGCCGCCATCTTGGGATTTGCCTGTGGCGCCGCCGTGCTGCAAACCCAGGCGGCGCTGCCGACGCCGTCGACCATGTTGGCGTTCGCCGCCATCGCGGTCCTGCTTTGCTTTTTGCGCGGCGTTGCAAGGCTGGCGCTGGCCGGTGCGCTGGCCGGTTTCTGCTGGGCCGCGCTGGCCGCTCATCTGGCGCTGGCGCCGGAACTGGCCAAAGCCGACGAGGGCCGCGACATCACGCTCGTCGGCGTCGTCGACAGCCTGCCGTACCGGTTCGGTAACGGTGTTCGCTTCAATTTCAAGGTCGAACGGGTTCTCGACGCGCCGCTCGCGGTGCCGCCGCGCGTGTCTCTGGCGTGGTATGCCGGCTACCGCGATGCATCGCAGCCGATTGGCGACGTGCAGCCGGGCGAGCGCTGGCAGCTGGTCGTGCGTCTGCAACGCCCGCACGGCAATGCGAACCCGCACGGCTTCGATTACGAGGCATGGCTGCTGGAGCAGGGCGTGCGCGCCACCGGCTACGTACGGCCCGAAGGCGGCAGGAACCGGCGCATCGACAAATTTGTTTTTGGTTTGTCGAATGTGGTCGAACATTGCCGGGCCACGCTGCGCGAACGTATCTTGCGCGCCCTGCCAGACAAGGAATACGCGGGCGTGATCGTCGCCCTGGTCGTCGGCGACCAGCGCTCGATCGGGCAGGCCGACTGGGATGTATTCAACCGCACCGGCGTCGGCCACCTCATTTCCATCTCCGGCCTGCACATCACCATGGTGGCGGGGCTGTTTGCGTCGCTGGCCTCGGGGTTGTGGCGCCGCTCGTTTTTCACCGACGCGCAGCTGCCGCTGCTGATGCCGGCGCAGAAGGTGGCCGCATTGACAGGGGCCGCGGTCGCGCTGTTGTACGTGCTGCTGGCCGGCTTCGGCGTGCCGGCGCAGCGCACCTTATATATGTTGATCGTGGTCGCCGCCGCACTCTGGTTCGGCCGGCTCACGCAGGTGTCGCATGTGCTGTGCATGGCGCTCGGCCTGGTCGTCGTGCTCGACCCTTGGGCGATCGCCTCGCCCGGCTTCTGGCTCTCGTTCGGCGCCGTTGCGGCCATTCTGTTTGCCACTACCGGGCGCACCGTGGTCAGGCAGTCGCGCTGGCGCGGCATGCTGCAGGTGGGCGCGCATACGCAGTATGTGGTCACGCTCGCGCTGGTGCCGTTGACGATGCTGCTGTTCTCGCAGGTATCCATTGTCAGCCCGCTGGCCAATGCGCTGGCGATTCCGCTCGTCAGCTTCGTCGTCACGCCGCTCGCGCTGGCCGGCAGCATGCTGCCGGCACCCGTGTCTACCTTGTTGCTTAACGTCGCGCACTACGCCGTGCAAGCGCTGGCCTGGGTGCTTGCGTGGTGCTCGGGACTGCGCTTTGCGGTGTGGACCGCTCCGGCGCCCGAGCCCTGGCTGTTCGTGTTCGCGGTGATCGGCACCTTGTGGATGCTCGCTCCGCGCGGCTGGCCGCACCGCTGGACCGGGCTTGCCGCATGGCTGCCGCTGCTGACCGCGCAGCCAACCGCTCCGGCGCCTGGCGAGGTGCTTGTTACCGCATTCGACGTGGGGCAGGGCATGGCGGTGCTGATCGAGACCGGTACGCACCGGCTGCTGTACGACACCGGACCGGCCTACACTCCCGAGTCGAACGGCGCGAACCGGGTGATCCTGCCTTACCTCAAGGCGCGCGGTGTCGGTTATCTCGATGGCGTTGTCGTCAGCCACAGCGACATCGACCACGCCGGTGGCGGGCGCACCCTGCTCGGCGCGCTCAAGGTCGGGTGGGTGGCGTCGTCGCTGTGGCCGGATCATCCGATCGTCAAGGCCGCGCCACGCCACATCCGCTGTACCGGCGGGCAGCAGTGGACCTGGGATGGGGTGCGCTTCGAGATGCTGCATCCGACCGTGGAAAGCTATGCGGACATCAGCCTGAAACCGAACGCGCGCGGCTGCGTGCTGCGGATCACGGCCGGCGGCCATTCCATCCTGCTGGCGGGCGACATCGAGGCCGCGCAGGAGGCGCAATTGGTAGCCGGGTCGGCAGCGCTGCTGCGCGCATCAGTTTTGCTGGCGCCGCATCATGGCAGCGGCACGTCGTCGACGCCTGCGTTCCTGGCCGCTGTGCAGCCACGCCTGGTGCTGTTCCAGGTCGGCTATCGCAACCGCTACCACCATCCCAAGACGGAGGTGGTGGAGCGGTATGAAAAACTCGGCGTCGAACGCTTGCGCACGGACGAATCGGGAGCAGTCATGCTCGATTCGGCCACTGGCTTTGCGCCGGTCGAATATCGCCGCGCGCATGCGCGTTACTGGTACGGCAAATAGGTCCGCATTTTCATGGCCGATCATTTTTGGGATGAGCGCACAAATAGTACGTTGCCGCTTAAAAGTCTTGTCAGTGGCAGTCCGAACATGGCCTTGAAAGCAGCGCTCAGGTGGGCGGAGCTTGAAAAGCCAGCTTCGTGTGCCGCTTGCGTGAGCGTCCTGCCGTCCAGCACGTTCGACATGGTGGCCTGAAGCCTGGCCCACAATCGATAGCGGCGAAACGACACGCCTGTCTGTTCCTTGAAAAGGTGCTGAAACCGGGAGGACGACAGGCCTACGTGGCGCGCATGCCCCGCTGCGTCTGTCTCATCCGCTGGCGACGCCAGCAACGTGCCCGCCACTTTCCGGATCCGGGCATCCGTGCCTGCGGGATATAGGGACAGAAGGGTAGCGAGCCGTTCGCCCGTGGCCCGCCAGCCTTCGGCGCTGCGATCCATGCCAGCCAACAGGGCGATGAGCGCATCTTCGTTGTCGAGGTCGAAGCCAACCATCCCGACCCGACGGCGGCACCGTCCATGGAGCGTCTTCAGGTCGTTACTTAACGCGTCGACATACAAGAAGGCGTATTGTGCCCCTGGCGTTGCCAGCAGGTGCAATTGGTTCGGTTCAATCAACGCGGTTCGACAGTTCACGACGCCGAGACCGGGGTCGGCCGGATCAAGCGCCACGCCGAGCGGCCCGTCCAGTCCGATCGCCAATACCGCCACGGCGTTTCGGTGTGCCGCAAGTTGCAATGCCGGCCCGATGTACAGCGCACGGGCATTCCAGCTGACCAGCAAAGGACGGGCCTGTGGGCAGCTTGTTTTTGAAAGCGCCGCGAGCGGACCGTCGTTAGAATCGTTCACTTCCACTACCCCACCGATCAAGGAAAATACGATGCAACGGCTTATCCCTGCCATGTTGGTCATCGCCGCACTGATTCACCTCATCCCTGCGACAGGCGTGCTTGGCGAGTCGCATCTGGCTCAGCTCTACGGAGTGCGCATCCAGGACCCGAACTTGTTGATCCTGATGCAGCATCGCGCCGTCATGTTCGGCCTGTTAGGATTACTCCTGGTGGCCGCGGCACTCATTCCCGCCTGGCGGTCGCTCGCATATTTTGCCGGGCTGGTCAGCGTAACATCGTTTGTGATTGTTGCGTGGTCGGTAGGGAACTATAACTCTTCGGTAGGGCGGGTGGTAATGGCCGATATTGCCGTAGCTGCTTGCCTGCTCGTCGCGCTTGCCGTCGACTACTGGCCTGGCCTTTTTTCAAGGGCCTGATACCCCGCTTGCCGATCTCGCTGAATTAATGGAGAAGCGGCAGCGCGAGCCTGGGCTACGTCGCGACGCTGACAGTAGGGGTTTCCCTCTAATCCTGTATGGCCGGTCGCGGAATCGTCTTACAATCGAAAAATGACGAAACCGATCCTCCATTTCTCGCACGGGAACAGCTTTCCGGCTGGCAGTTACCGCAAGTTCTTCGACCAGCTGCGCGCCGATTACGACATTCGCGCGGTCGATATGTACGGCCACGATCCGGCTTACCCGGTCAGCGACGGCTGGCCCAAGCTGGTCGAGCACCTGATCGCCACGCTGGAAGGCTACGGCGAGCCGGCCATCCTGGTCGGCCATTCGCTGGGCGGGATGCTGAGCATGATGGCGGCCAGGGAGCGGCCGGACCTGGTGCGCTGCGTGGTGATGCTCGACTCGCCCGTGGTGGCGGGCTGGCGCGCCATGCTCTGGCGGCTGGTGAAATCGAACCAGAACTGGAGCGATTATTTGTCGCCGGCCCGCCTGTCGCGCCGGCGCCGCACGGTGTGGCCCACCGTGCAGGCGGCCTACGAGCACTTTGTCTCCAAGCCCGTGTTCGCGGCCTGGGCGCCCGGCGTGCTGCACGATTACCTGGAACATGGCCTCGAACCCCATCCGGACGGGGTGCAGCTGCGCTTTTCGCGTGATGTGGAAACCGAAATCTATCGCGGCCTGCCGCACCACCTCGGCAGCGTGATGAACGGGGCCTACCCGGTGCCGATCGGCTTCATCGCCGGCACCGAATCGGTGGAGCTGCGCCAGGCCGGCCTGGACGCCACGCGCAAGCTGGTGGGCGGCAATTTCGCCGAAATTCCCGGAGGCGGGCATCTGTTTCCGATGGAGTCGCCCGAGCTTGCGGGACGCCTGACGCGCGAGATGATCGCCAAACTGCTCGCGCAGCGCTAGAACAGCGCGGCAATGCATCCCCGCCATACCAGAGAAAACAGGCCGCGGACTGCCGCCGATGAGGACTTTTCGCGTAAAATCGCGGGAAATTCTCTCTTTGCCGTGCAAGCAGCGCGGCAGGGACAGCGCAACCTGACCAATTCTTTCTTCTGGAACGACACGTATGAGCATTAAATCTGATAAATGGATCCGCAAAATGGCTGCGGAAACGGGCATGATCGAGCCTTTCGAGCCAGGGCAGGTCAAGGAACTCGATGGTCAGAGAATCGTTTCATACGGCACGTCGAGCTACGGGTACGATATCCGCTGCGCCGATGAATTCAAGCTGTTCACCAATATTAATACCACCATCGTCGACCCCAAGAATTTTGACGAGAACAACTTCGTCGACGTTTCGGGCAAGGGCTTCTGCATCATTCCGCCCAATTCGTTCGCGCTGGCGCGCACCGTCGAATACTTCCGGATTCCGCGCAATGTGCTGACGATCTGCCTGGGCAAATCGACCTACGCCCGCTGCGGCATTATCGTCAATGTCACCCCGTTCGAGCCGGAGTGGGAAGGTTTTGTGACGCTGGAGTTTTCCAACACCACGCCGCTGCCGGCGAAAATCTATGCCAACGAAGGCGTGGCGCAGGTGCTGTTCTTCGAATCGGACGAAGTGTGCGAGGTATCGTACAAGGACCGCGGCGGCAAATATCAGGGGCAGGTTGGGGTTACGCTTCCCAAGGCCTGATTGCCGCAGCCGGTTATCGATAGCCGGCCCGCCGGGATCGTCCGACATTCAGCACGCACTAGCTCTCGCATCATAACAACCTTCGGCCTAGTTGATCGTACGACCGCTGCAAGGCAACAAGGCCGAGTCTTCAAGCGGACAGAAGCCGCCGCTGAACATATGGGGGTATTGAGCAATGGTAGTGCGCGATTTTACTGAACTAGACTTCCCTGCTGTGTGCAGTATCTATATCGAAGCAAAAAGCGACGAACTCCAGTTCGAAAACGATGATTTTGAAATCACTCCGTTAGACAAGGACGCCGTTATTCTGGCGGCGTTCCAGGAATCGGTTGTACTGATTGTTGAGGATAGGGAAGTCTTAGGATTCGCAGCCATGTACGGAAATCAATTACGGGCGATGTTCGTTCGCAGAGATGTTCGAGGAAAAGGTGCGGGCCAGGCTTTGCTAGATGCGGCACGCTCACGGATTGATAGGGAAATGGTTCTTAACGTTGCGAAGTCAAACCTCGGAGCTCAGAGGTTTTACGCCCGCAACGGCTTCGTAGCGACGGGAGAGGTAGCTAAGTTGTACCATGACACTGCGGTCATCTACATTCAGATGACGTCTAGTCTACCGGCAGCGAACACGCGGCTGTAGCTGGCCAGGAGCAGTTATTTCTTGACCGCCCGCGTTGGGGCGGTAGCGGCCGGCGCACAGCCGCCTTGGCCAGAGCCCGCAGTGAACATTCCTGAGCGGTCCGTGTCCGCTTCACTACAGTGTTGAGCAATTCGTATGCAAAGCACTTAATTGTTCAGCGCTTCCAACAGCCGGTTGCAGGTCCGCATGATGCCGTCCGCGTCTTGCAGCAAGTCCTTATATCGCTTGCAGCTTGCGACTATCGAGGCATCGGTGACGAGAGTTTCCAGACTGCGGGCGACACGCTCGGGTGCGAAATGACGAGGCAAAATTTCGTTGCCAACGCCCAGCTGCGTAACGCGGCTGGCATTGTCGAACTGATCGAAAGCCATCGGCTGGATCATCTGCGGCACGCCGGCCCGTAGTGCCTGGCTGACCGGTCCCATGCCCCCGTGGTGGATGAACGCCAGGGCGTGCGGAAGCAAGGCGGCGAACGGGGCGTAGGACACGTGAATCATGCCGTAGGGCAGGTCGGGGGGCAGCTGCTTCGGATCCGACGTGACAACGATGGCGCGCTTTCCCAGCAGACGACAGGCGGCGATGGCGCTGCTGAAAAATGCGTGCGACACCGCGTTAGCCGTGCCTGCGGTAATCACCACGGGCGCCGGGCCGGCATCGATAAAGTCCGTGAGCTCGAGGGGCAGGGGCTGGTTTTCACCGTGCTCTGCCATGGGGAAGCCCTGCACCGGCCAGTCGGGCTGGCGCTCGGCAAACCAGTCGGGTGCCATGCACAGCGTTGTGTCGGCTTGGTGCAGCCATTGGTGAAACATCCTCGCGACCGGTGGCAAGCCGAGGCGGGCGCGGATCTGGTTGAACGGGACCGTATAAAGCGGATCCATAAACTTGCTATCCATGATGCGCCAGATGAAACGCTTGACGAAGCGCGGCAGGGCGCTCATATGGCCCAGTGGGGAGAAGCGGCGCGCAAAATTCCGAGCGCAGCAGTGACGGCGACAGATGAATCACGGTGACCGGAATGCCGTGCGTCTCGCTTAGCAAACGTGGCGCGAAGGCGAAGGTCGAGGCGATGGCGATGGTCTGGCCGGGCAACACATCCTGCGCCATGACCTGGTGCGACGCTTCCACCCGCGCCATTACGCCGGCAGCCACCAGGCGCATGCCTTCCTTCGGGTTGGTGGCGGCAGGGGAATTGAGGAAGTTTTCGTACTCGACCGCCTCGCTGGTCGCGGTGAAATGCAGGCCGCGCTCCTCGGCGTGACGCTGGAAATAGCCGTTGCCGTAGAGGCGAACCTCGTGCCCGCGCCGCGCCAGCTCGGCGCCGAGTGCCATGAATGGCAAGTTATCGCCCAGGCTGCCGAGCGCCATGATCAGTATTCTCACGATGTTCTCTTTTTGGAGTAAAGTATGTTTACGCCGTAAACCACGCCCCCATGTGAACAATGTCAACATCAACCAAACCCTACCACCACGGTGACTTGCGTAAAACGCTGCTCGAAGTTGCCGATCAATTAATCGATGAAGGCGATGCCGGCGCGTTCAGCCTGCGCGAAGTCGCGCGCCGTGCAGGGGTATCGCCGCCGGCCACGTACCGCCATTTCGGCGACAAGCAAGCCTTGCTCGCCGCTGTGGCCCAGAAGGGGTTCGAGGACTTTGGCCGCGCGCTGAGCGAGGCGATTGGCGCGGCAGACGATCCACTGGCCGCCATGGGGCAGGCTTATGTTCGCTTTGCCGTGGCGCGCCCCGGTCGCTTCCGGCTGATGTACGGGCCAGCCATCGTCGAGCGTGCCCGCCATCCGGAGTTGCAAACGGCCTGGATCGCGGCCTCCGAAGCGATGCGGGCGGCGCTGCTGGCCCGCTCCCCATCGGCGAGCGACGCGGCCGTTACGAGTCTCAAACTATGGTGCATGGTTCATGGCCTGTCGCAGCTAATTCTCGACGGGATGCTGCCGGGGCATGACCCGGACGTGCTGGCGCGTGCTATCACGGCAGCGTCTTGAAACACGGGCATTGAACCGGGATGTCGAGCAACTTTCACTCCAGCCTAATGCTGTGAATCTTGCCGAATTTGAGCAGAAGTGTAGGCCCCAGATTCGTAACGGGAACGTCCGCTTTGGGGTGCGGATTCAACCGGTGGCCGCCTTTCGTTTCGCACGACTTGGTCGCTTTGAGTCAATAACGATATAAACCATTTATGTCTTTAAATCAAAAACGTGAAATTACAGGTCGCAGCGCTTCGGACTCCGCCTCCTTCAATTCCTTCGTCTTTATCATGCACCAAATCTGGCATTGCTTTTGCCAAGGAGTTTAAGGATCGAAGTCGTATAGCCGACCTTGTATAGTTGCCTGCCCATGTGATCGGTGATCCTTCCGTTCTCGTCGCATTTCCAGTCCTGCTCGCTGAAGAACTTGTTACTGACGGCGTGACGCAGGGCCTCGATCTCCGATGGCAGCAGTTGTGTCGAGGCCGGCAGAATCTGGATCAAATCCAAAGGCTCAGCCTTGGGTTGCGACCGCATGTCCAACACCCGGTCGGTTTCCGACTTAAGCAGGGTCACCATGCGATCGGTTTTACTCCATACATGGCATAACGTTATGCAAAAAAAAGCCGTCTCGTGGAATCGAGACGGCATTTTTGAGGCCAGATCATGACTGGTCAGTTACTCCATATAACCGAAGGTTCCTTTTTTGCGTGGCGCATGGCCCGCGAATTACTGGCGCACGCAATCGACGAAATAACCGCGCTTGCCATCGACTTCGCGCTTGACCAGGCCGTGCACGTCGGTCTCGAAGCCGGGGAAGCGCTCGTTGAAGTCGCGCGCAAAGCGCAGGTAGTCGACGATGGTCTTGTTGAAGCGCTCGCCCGGAATCAGCAGTGGAATGCCCGGCGGGTAAGGCGTCAGCAAAATCGCCGTGATGCGGCCTTCCAGCTCCTCGATCGCCACGCGCTCGATCTCGCGGTGCGCCATCTTGGCAAAGGCGTCGGACGGCTTCATGGCCGGGATCATGTCGGACAGGTACATCTCGGTCGTCAGGCGCGCCACGTCGTAGGTCTTGTAGAAGTCGTGGATCTGCTGGCACAGGTCGCGCAGGCCCATCGCTTCGTAGCGCGGGTTGGCCGCGGCGAACTCCGGCAGGATGCGCCACATCGGCTGGTTCTTGTCGTAGTCGTCCTTGAACTGCTGCAGCGCCGTCACCAGCGTGTTCCAGCGGCCCTTGGTGATCCCGATCGTGAACATGATGAAGAACGAGTACAGCCCGCACTTCTCGATGATCACACCGTGTTCGGCCAGGTACTTGGTGACGATCGACGCCGGAATGCCGGACTCGCCGAACACGCCGTCGAGCGACAGGCCAGGAGTGACCACGGTCGCCTTGATCGGGTCGAGCATGTTGAAGCCGGGGGCCAGGTTGCCGAAACCGTGCCAGTCGTCCTCGGCGCGGATCATCCAGTCGTCCTGGGTGCCGATGCCTTCTTCCGAGAAGGTGTCCGGGCCCCATACCTGGAACCACCAGTCGTTGCCGAATTCGGCGTCGACCTTCTTCATGGCGCGGCGGAAGTCGAGCGCCTCGAAGATCGATTCCTCGACCAGCGCGGTGCCGCCCGGCGCTTCCATCATGGCCGCGGCGACGTCGCACGAAGCGATGATCGAATACTGCGGCGAGGTGGACGTGTGCATCAGGTACGCCTCGTTGAAGGCATCCTGGTCCAGCTTGACCGTTTCCGATTCGCGCACCAGCACCTGCGAGGCCTGCGACAGGCCGGCGAGCAGCTTGTGGGTCGACTGGGTCGAGAAGATCATCGATTCCTTGGCGCGCGGGCGGTCCTTGCCGATCGCGTGCATGTTCTTGTAGAAGTCGTGGAAGGTCGCATGCGGCAGCCACGCTTCGTCGAAGTGCAGGGTGTCGATCTTACCGTCCAACATTTCGCGCAAGGTCTCGACGTTGTACACCACGCCGTCGTAAGTCGACTGGGTGATGGTCAGAATGCGCGGCTTCTTGTTGACGGCCTGGCGCGCGAACGGATTGGCTTCGATCTTGCGGGCGATCGATTCGGGCGTGAACTCTTCGAGCGGAATCGGGCCGATGATGCCGAGGTGGTTCCGGGTCGGCATCAGGAACACGGGAATCGCGCCGCACATGATGATCGAGTGCAGGATCGACTTGTGGCAGTTACGGTCCACCACGACGATATCGCCGGGAGCGACCGTGGAGTGCCACACCATCTTGTTCGAGGTCGAGGTGCCGTTGGTGACGAAGTAGCAGTGGTCGGCATTGAAGATGCGCGCCGCATTGCGTTCGGACTTGGCGACCGGGCCGGTGTGATCTAACAGCTGGCCGAGTTCTTCGACGGCGTTGCAGACGTCGGCGCGCAGCATGTTCTCGCCGAAGAACTGGTGGAACATCTGGCCGATCGGCGACTTCAGGAAGGCCACGCCGCCCGAGTGGCCGGGGCAGTGCCACGAGTACGAACCGTCGTTGGCGTAGTTGACCAGCGCGCGGAAGAACGGCGGCGCCAGGCCGTCGAGGTAGGACTTGGCTTCGCGGATGATGTGGCGCGCCACGAATTCGGGCGTGTCCTCGAACATGTGAATGAAGCCGTGCAGCTCGCGCAGGATATCGTTCGGGATGTGGCGCGAGGTGCGCGTTTCGCCGTAGATGTAGATCGGGATGTCCGAGTTCTTGTGACGGATCTCTTTCACGAATGCGCGCAGCGCGATCAGGGCCGAATCGGTGTCTTCGATCGAACCGGAGCCGAATTCCTCGTCATCGATCGACAGCACGAAGGCCGAGGCGCGCGACTGCTGCTGCGCGAACTGCGACAGGTCGCCATAGCTGGTGACGCCGAGTACCTCCATGCCCTCTTTTTCCATCGCCTCGGCGAGCGCGCGGATGCCGAGGCCGGAAGTGTTCTCGGAACGAAAATCCTCGTCGATAATGACGATTGGGAAACGAAATTTCATGGACAGCTCCAAAGCGAAGCGCCGCGAGGGAAGTCCGCGCCTGTTGCGGGACGCCGCTCGCGGCACCGATAAAAAATAAGAAGCGGATTTTCGCAGAAATGGCGGCAATCCGGTGAAAAAACTTTTGCTAGATTAACTACATGCGGGCGCTAGTGTCGCACAACATGCGCGCACGCGCGCGCACGTGCGCATGCTCGTCTTGCCAGGCTTTGCCTGTCCGGCCTGGCCAGTGCGCCCCGACCGGGAAATCAACCCGCTTTGCTGTAGGTGACGAAGGCGTAATCGAAGCCGTTGCTGGCCGAATGGTGCGATTCGCGTGCGGTCTCGATCCACTCGTTTGGGTCGAGCGCCGGGAAGAAGGCGTCGCAAGCGAAGCTGTGCGCGATCTCGGTGACGATCACGTGCTGCGCCAGGGCCAGCGTCTGCGCATAGATCTGGGCGCCGCCGATGACGAAGGCCGGCGCATCGCCAGCGCCACCTTCCACCAAAGAAAGCGCATGTTTCACTGACAAGGCGCGTTCCACCCCTTCATGACGCCAGTCCGGATTGGTGGTGATGACGATGTTGCGCCGGTTCGGCAGCGGGCGCCCGATCGAATCGAACGTCTTGCGGCCCATGATGATCGGGTGCCCGGTGGTCAGGCGCTTGAAGTGCGCCAGGTCTTCCGGCAGGCGCCAGGGCAGGGTGTTGTCGATGCCGATGCCGCGCGCGGCATCCATTGCAACAATGAGTGAGAGTGTTGTCATACAGCCTAGTTTCAAGGAAATCAGAATGTCGCCATTATCATCGAAATCGGGCAGGCTGGACGATCTTGATCCGGCGAACACGGCCTCGAGCCCGTCGTCCGCCCGGATAGTTTCCGGATGAAAAGTAACACACTCTCACACTCTTGTTTTGCCGTATATCCTTAATTACAAAGGGGAAATTGGCAAACGCAAAACTAAGTGTTGGGATAAAACGTCACACATTAATTTCTGTATGGCAACTGCTTTGTTTGCTGTATCGTACTTGAACACTCGCCGCAACAGAGATAGAAATGGCAATTTTTTCTGATCGGATTGCAAGGGAAAACGTCGCTTGGACCGGCTGCGGGTGACCTACAGTCTGGAGACCACATGAAGCACCCACTTAGTAACAGCAACGGCGCCCGCCCGCGTGCGACGCTGGCCTTGCAGGACGGCACGCTGTTCGAAGGCACCGCCATCGGCGCCGCCGGCCAGACCAGCGGCGAAATCGTTTTTAATACCTCCATGACGGGATACCAGGAAATCCTGACCGACCCGAGCTATACGCGCCAGATCGTCACCCTGACCTATCCCCACATCGGCAACACCGGCATCAACCCGGAAGACGGCGAATCGGCGCGGGTGCAGGCGGCCGGCTTGATCATCCGCGACCTGCCTTTGCTGGCCTCGAATTTCCGCTCGACCCACAGCCTGTCCGACTATCTCGCGCAGCAGGGCGTGGTGGCGATTGCCGATATCGATACCCGCAAGCTTACCCGCCTGCTGCGCGAGAAAGGCGCGCAGAACGGCGCCATTGTCGTCGGCGGCGAGCCGGGACAGGCGCTGGCCCTGGCGCGCGCCTTCCCCGGCCTTGAAGGCATGGACCTGGCGCGGGTCGCCTCCACCCAAACGGCCTACGAATGGACTGAAGGCCCGTGGCAGCTGGGCGCCGGTTTTGCGCCGGCGCCGGCGCCGCACCTGCACGTGGTGGCCTTCGACTACGGCGTCAAGAACAACATCCTGCGCATGCTGGCCGGGCGTGGCTGCCGCGTCACCGTGCTGCCCGCGCAAGCGGGCGCGCAGGAGGCGCTGGCGCTGGCCCCGGATGGGATCTTCCTGTCCAACGGCCCGGGCGACCCGCAAGCCTGCGACTACGCCATCGAGGCCGCGCGCACCCTGATCGACAGCGGCACGCCGGTCTTCGGCATCTGCCTCGGGCACCAGATCATGGCGCTCGCCTCGGGCGCGCGCACGGTCAAGATGAAGTTCGGCCACCGCGGCGCCAATCACCCGGTGCAGGACCTGGCCACCGGCAAGGTCGCCATCACCTCCCAGAACCACGGCTTCGCGGTCGATGCGGCCACCTTGCCGGCCAACTGCCGCGTCACCCACGTGTCGCTGTTCGACGGCACGCTGCAGGGGTTCGAGCGCACCGATCGTCCCGCCTTCTGCTTCCAGGGCCACCCCGAAGCCTCACCCGGCCCGCACGACCTGGCCGGTCTGTTCGACAAATTCGTCACCATGATGGAAAGCCGTAACCATGCCTAAGCGTTCAGATATCCGTAGCATCCTGATTATTGGCGCCGGCCCGATCGTCATCGGCCAGGCCTGCGAATTCGACTATTCCGGGGCCCAGGCCTGCAAGGCGCTGCGCGAGGAAGGCTACAAGGTCATCCTCGTCAACAGCAACCCGGCCACCATCATGACCGACCCCGAGATGGCCGACGCCACCTACATCGAGCCGATCGCCTGGGAAGTGGTGGCGCGCATCATCGCCAAGGAGCGTCCCGACGCCATCCTGCCGACCATGGGCGGGCAGACCGCGCTCAATTGCGCGCTCGACCTGCACCGCCACGGCGTGCTGGCCGAATTCGGGGTCGAGCTGATCGGCGCCACGCCCGAAGCGATCGACAAGGCCGAAGATCGCGCCAAGTTCAAGGCCGCCATGACCAGCATCGGGCTGGCCTCGGCCCGCTCGGGTGTCGCCCACAGCATGGCCGAAGCATGGGAAGCGCAAGGTCCGCTCGGCTTTCCTGTGGTGATCCGCCCATCGTTCACGATGGGCGGCAGCGGCGGCGGCATCGCCTACGATGCGGCGCAGTTTCACACCATCTGCCAGCGCGGGCTGGAACTGTCGCCCACCAATGAGCTGCTGATCGAAGAGTCGCTGCTCGGGTGGAAAGAGTTCGAGATGGAAGTCGTGCGCGACAAGCTCGATAACTGCATCATCGTCTGCTCCATCGAAAACCTCGACCCGATGGGCGTGCACACGGGCGACTCGATCACCGTGGCGCCGGCGCAAACGCTGACCGACAAGGAATACCAGATCATGCGCAACGCCTCGGTGGCGGTGCTGCGCGAAGTCGGCGTCGACACGGGCGGCTCGAACGTGCAGTTCGCGGTCAATCCGGCTGACGGCCGCATGATCGTCATCGAAATGAATCCGCGCGTCTCGCGTTCGTCGGCGCTGGCCTCCAAGGCCACCGGCTTTCCGATTGCGCGCGTGGCCGCCAAGCTGGCGGTCGGCTTCACGCTCGACGAACTGCGCAACGAAATCACCGGCGGCGCCATGCCGGCTTCGTTCGAGCCGTCGATCGACTACGTGGTCACCAAGATCCCGCGCTTCGCGTTCGAAAAATTCGCCGGCGCCGACGATCACCTGACCACCCAGATGAAATCGGTGGGCGAGGTGATGGCGATCGGCCGCACCTTCCAGGAATCGTTCCAGAAAGCCCTGCGCGGCCTCGATATCGGCGTTGACGGCGTGCGCCGCGACGGCATGCAGACCGGACGCGCCGTGATCGAAGAAGAATTGTCGAAACCGGGGCCGGACCGTATCTGGTACGTCGGCGAAGCCTTCGCCCAGGGCTTGACCCAGGAGGAAGTGCACGCCTGCAGCGCCATCGACCCATGGTTCCTGGCGCAGATCCACGACCTGGTCGCGGTCGAGCAGTGGATCGAACAGCAAACCCTGGCCGCGCTCGACAAGCCGGTGATGTACCGCCTCAAGCAGCAGGGCTTCGGCGACCGCCGCCTGGCGGCGCTGCTGGGCGCCACCGAACAGGCGGTGCGCGAAGCGCGCCATGCGCTCGGCGTGCGGCCCGTGTACAAGCGTGTCGACACCTGCGCGGCCGAGTTTTCGACCAGTACCGCCTACCTGTACTCCACCTACGACGAAGAATGCGAAGCGGCGCCTAGCTCGCGCAGCAAGATGATGGTGCTCGGCGGTGGCCCGAACCGTATCGGCCAGGGTATCGAATTCGACTACTGCTGCGTGCATGCGGCCATGGCCCTGCGCGCCGATGGTTACGAAACCATCATGGTCAACTGCAATCCCGAAACCGTCTCGACCGACTTCGACACCTCCGACCGGCTGTATTTCGAGCCGGTGACCCTGGAAGACGTGCTGGAGATCGTCGCGCTCGAAAAACCGGCCGGCGTGATCGTGCAGTACGGCGGCCAGACCCCGTTGAAACTGGCGCTGGCGCTGGAAGCGGCCGGCGTGCCGATCATCGGCACCTCGCCCGACATGATCGATGCGGCCGAAGACCGCGAACGCTTCCAGCAATTCCTGCAAAAGATGGACCTGCGCCAGCCGCAGAACCGCACCGCGCGCACCGAGCCTGAAGCAGTGCGCCTGGCCGAGGAAATCGGCTACCCGCTGGTGGTGCGTCCATCGTATGTGCTGGGTGGGCGCGCGATGGAAATCGTGCACGAGCAGGCCGACCTGGAACGCTACATGCGCGAAGCGGTCACCGTCTCGCACGATTCGCCGGTGCTGCTGGACCGCTTTCTGAACGACGCCATCGAGGTCGACGTCGACTGCGTGTGCGACGGCGTGCGTACCCTGATCGGCGGCGTCATGGAGCATATCGAGCAGGCCGGCATCCACTCGGGCGACTCGGCCTGTTCGCTGCCGCCGCACTCGCTCAGCGCCGCCACGGTGGCCGAGATCAAGCGCCAGACCGCGCTCATGGCGCTCGAACTGAAGGTGGTGGGCTTGATGAACGTGCAGTTCGCGGTCCAGCAAAAGCGGGTCGACGCTCGCGTGCACGACGTGGTCTACGTCCTTGAAGTGAACCCGCGCGCATCGCGCACCGTGCCGTTCGTGTCCAAGGCCACCGGCATGCAGCTGGCAAAAATCGCCGCGCGCTGCATGGCCGGGCAATCCTTGGCCAGTCAGGGCATGCTAGACGAAGCGGTGGCGCCGTGCTTCAGCGTCAAGGAAGCGGTATTCCCGTTCGCGAAGTTCCCTGGCGTGGACACCATCCTCAGCCCCGAAATGAAATCGACCGGCGAAGTGATGGGTGTCGGTTCGACCTTCGGCGAAGCCTACTTCAAGGCCCAGCTGGGCGCCTCGGTCAAGGTGCCGCGCGCGGGCCTGGTGTACCTGCGCGTCAAGCGTGGCGACCAGGCGCGCGCGGTGGTGCTGGCGCGCCAGCTGAGCGGCGCCGGCTTTACCCTGTGCGCCAGCCTGGTGACGGCGACCGTCATCCGCGCCGCCGACATGGCGGTCGAGGACATCGACGACGCCGTCATCATGGACCGCCTGGCCGCGCGCGAGATCGCCCTGATGATCCTGACGGTCGATGAAAAACGCAGCGCCGTGGTGGCATCGCGGCCGCTGCGGGTGGCGGCGCTGGCGGCCGGCACGGTGGTGTGCACCACCATTGCCGCCGCCGAATGCATGTTCGAAGCGGCCCGCCACGCCGACAGCTACGGCCTGGCTTCGCTCCAGGAACTGCACGCCAAGCACCCCGAGGCCGAACCGGCGCCGCCCGCGCGCGCGCTGCCCAGCGCCGCCGACCTGGCTGCCGCTTCCACCATCCTGCCCGAGCGGCGCGCCCGTTCGCGCGAACGCACGGCCGGCGGCACGCCGCTCAAGCTGTTCATCCGCCAGCCGTTCACGGAATCGGACGCCGAGCAGCAGCGCCTGATCGGCGACATCATGGACCTGATCGACAGCGCCAACGGCATGCCGCATGCGTTCGACTACCTGACCGGCACCCGCGCCGAAAGCGCGGACACCTTCAAGAAGTCGTTCGAGCGCGATTACCACCTGCCGTTCACCCCCAAGCACTTCCGCGACCACCGTCTCGGGCTGCTCGACCATGCGGACGCGGTGGTCAACATCCGGGTCGGCATGAGCGAGAGCAGCGCCTTCGAGCTGGGGTACCACATCTTCAAGGGCCGCTGCTCGCCCGTTCTGTTTTTGGTATGGAAGCACGCACCGATCAAGACCACCCTGATCCGCGAGCTGCAGGACCTGTGCGATGTCACCTATCTCGAGTTCGAGCACGTCGACGAACTGCGCAAGGGCATCCACGCATTTTTCAGCACTATCCGGCACGGTGCAGGCAACACCACCAATTACTAGTCATACAAGGAGCTACGCATGTTCGATAACATGAAAATCAGGACACTTGTGATCGGAGTCCTCGGATTCCTGATCGTGTTGATGGTCGCCATTGGCGCCATGGGCATTTACAGCGGACGCCATTCGGTCGGGCTGGTGCGCGACATCACCGTCGAAGACCAGCGCAACACCACCGTGCAGACGTCGATCCGCCTCGAAATGGAACTTAACCGCAGCCAGATTTTGCAGGCGCTCCAGCACAATCCGGTCCTGAGCTGGTCGCAACTGCACGACCACCCGCTGACGGTCCACTTCGACCAGATCGATGCGATCGCCGGACGTACCGCCAAGCGCTGGGAAGAGTACATCGCCAGCGTCAGGTCGCCCGAAGAAAAGCGCCTGGCGCAGGAGTGGTACGCCAAGAGCGACGGACTGGGGATCGAGAACGTGCGCGCGGCCGCCGCCTTCATCAAGGCCGAGAAGTGGGACGACGCCGAGACGGTCCTGATCAAGAAGATCAACCCGGGCTACCGCATCGGCGACGCCACCCTGGCCACGCTCAAGGAACTGGCCGACAAGCGCGTCAAGGCCGATGACGAAATGGTCAACGCCAGTCTTGCGCGCATCGCCTACGGCATGATGGGCATCCTGGTGATCGGCGTGGTGCTGGGCGTGGCGGTGGGCTGGGCGCTGGTCAAGGCCATTTCGGTGCCGCTGCAGGAAGCCATGCAGATCGCCGTGCGCGTGGCCGACGGCGACCTGACCGGGCAGATCGAATCGCACGGGCGCAACGAAATCGGCGCCTTGCTGGGCGCGATGGCCAAGATGAAATCGAACCTGGCCGATATCGTATCGGAGGTGCGCAGCAGTACCGACACCATTTCCAGCGCATCGAGCGAAATCGCGGCCGGCAATACCGACCTGTCGGACCGCACCAGCTCCCAGGCCAGTTCGCTGGAGCAGACCGCCGCCTCGATGGAAGAATTGACCTCCACCGTGCGCCAGAACGCCGACAATGCGCGCCAGGCCAACGTGCTGGCGCTGTCCGCGTCGGAAGTGGCCACCAAGGGCGGCCTGGTCGTGGCGCAGGTAGTCGAGACCATGGGCTCGATCAACGCCTCGTCCAAGAAAATCGTCGACATCATCGCCGTCATCGACGGTATCGCGTTCCAGACCAATATCCTGGCGCTCAATGCCGCCGTCGAAGCGGCGCGCGCGGGCGAACAGGGGCGCGGCTTTGCGGTCGTGGCGTCCGAAGTGCGCAACCTGGCGCAGCGTTCGGCCGGCGCCGCCAAGGAAATCAAGGAACTGATCGGCGACTCGGTCGAAAAAGTCGACAGCGGCGCCAAGCTGGTCGACCAGGCCGGCTTGACGATGCAGGAAATCGTCACCAGCATCCATCGCGTCACCGACATCATGGGCGAGATCACCACCGCCAGCGCCGAGCAGACGGCGGGCATCGACCAGATCAACGAAGCGGTCGGGCAGATGGACTCGATCACCCAGCAAAACGTGGCCCTGGTCGAGGAAGCGGCGGCCGCCGCCGGACTGCTGCAGGAGCAGGCCGGTACGCTGACGCAGGTGGTCAGCGTGTTCAAGCTCGATGGTAGCCGCGCGCCGGTAGCGGCAGCGCGCCACGCGCCGCAGCGCAAGGCCGCCCCCGTGGCACCGCGCCTGGCCGGCAAGAGCGCAGCGGCCCCGAGGAAGGCCGCCGCGCCCAAGCCGGCCCCGCAAAAGCGCGCCGCCAGCACGGCCGCCGAATCGGATTGGGAAGAGTTCTGACGCAGTTGCAGGCCCGGGGCGCGCCGCATGAACGGCGCGTCCCGGCGTCCTACACCGCGACCGGCGCCTTGATATGCGCGTGCGACTCGTAGCCGACCACCTCGAAGTCGTCGAACTTGTAGTCGAACAGCGAGTCCGGCTTGCGCTTGATGACAAGGCGCGGCAGCGCGAACGGTTCGCGCGAGAGCTGCAGGTCGACCTGCTCCAGATGGTTCGAGTACAGGTGGCAGTCGCCGCCGGTCCACACGAAGTCGCCCACTTCCAGGCCGGCCTGCTGCGCCATCATGTGGGTCAGGATCGCGTACGAGGCGATATTGAACGGCACGCCCAGGAAGATATCGGCGCTGCGCTGGTACAGCTGGCACGACAGCTTGCCGTCGGCGACGTAGAACTGGAACAGCGCGTGGCAAGGCGGCAGCTTCATGTTCGCAATGTCGGCCACGTTCCAGGCCGAGACGATCATGCGGCGCGAGTCGGGCGTGTTCCTGATCTGGTCGAGCACCTGGGTGATCTGGTCGATATGCTCCCCGCCCGGGGTGGGCCAGCTGCGCCACTGGTAACCGTAGATGGGACCCAGGTCGCCGTTGGCATCGGCCCAGTCGTCCCAGATGCTCACGCCATTGTCCTTCAGGTAGCCGGTATTGGTGGAGCCCGCGAGGAACCAGATCAGCTCATGGATGATGGATTTGAGGTGCAGCTTCTTGGTCGTCACCAGCGGGAAACCGTCCTGCAGGTTGAAGCGCATCTGGTGGCCGAAGACGGAGCGCGTACCGGTGCCGGTGCGGTCGGTTTTTTCGGTGCCATGGTCTTTCACATGGCGCATGAAGTCGAGGTATTGGCGCATCGCTAAAACTCCTGATTATATATGATCACTGGCCAGCCATGCCCCGGGCCAGCAGCTCGATGCTGTCGCGCACGCGCTGGTCGGGCAGGGCGGCCAGGTTTTCGCCCACGTACAGTTCCACGATGCTGGTATCGGCCAGCGCGCCCGGGGCGGCGCGGCCGAACAGCCATACCTGGTGGTCGCGGGCGACGCGGTTGCGGATCTCGATGGCGCGTTCGCGGCTGACCGGCAGGTGCAGATGCAGCATGTTGGCCTGGGGGCGGGCGGGATTGACGCGGATGGCCGGATAATCGCGCAGCACCTCGAACAGCCATTCGGTGCGGCGGAAGTAGTGCGGCATGGCGGCGATGCGCGCATCGAACTGCATCGCGGCCGACACTACGTAGGGCGAGCGGTGGATCACATTGCCGCCCTCGCGCCGGAACCACTCGGCCGCACGCTCGACGAACGAGCGGCTGCCGGCCAGCATGGCGCCACCTAAGCCGCCGATGCCCTTGTACAGCGACACGTAGACCGAATCGAAGCCGGCGGCGATGTCGCGCGGCGTGCGCTTGTAGCCGGCGGCCGCCTCCCACAGGCGGGCGCCATCCATGTGCAGGTGCGCGTTGCGGGTGCGGCAATGGGCCTTGATCGCATCGAGCTGTTCCCAGGTCGGATTCTGGCCGCCGATTTCGCGCATCGGCACTTCCATGGCGACGGCGCCGAGTTTGTCGGGAAGGGCGCGCAGGTCGGCCGCCGTCCAGGGGCGATGGCGTTCGCCCGCCAGCAGCGCGTGGAAGTGGCCGAGCAGCTGGTAGTTCGATTTTTCGTGAATGATGATGTGGGATGTCGGATGCAGCGCGACCAGCGTGCTGGCGCGGTCCTCGCAGGCCAGGCGCAGCGCCGTGACCTGGGCCATGGTGCCGCTGATGCAGAACACGGCCGCCTCGAAGCCGAGCAGGCTGGCGATTTTCTCCTCGAACTGCTCGATCAGCGCGCCGTTGCCGTAGACATCATGGGCGACATGATTATCCTCGCACCACGCGGCCATGGCGCGGAACGTCTCGGCCGGCGTACGCGCCCGATGGCCCGGCAGCACCGTATGGCAGTGTAGAAACAACTCGGCATCCGTCAAAACACTCTCCTTCGGCAACTAATTTCCCAATCGGGGTCAGAGCTCTGACTTGCAACATTGTTACATCTCAGCCGGCGAATCGCGAATCAGGCTGTTATTGCCGCTACGCCGATCATCATCATTCCTCAAGCAGGGGTGGGCCAAGTCCTGTTCATGCAGCCCCAATTGTTGCCTGACTGGATTTTGACACCTGTAGGCAATAAAAGTGTTAAAAGTTTCGAGTCAGAGCTCTGACCCCGGTGTGGGGGAGTGCTCTGACCCGGTTAGGCAATCAGGCCGCTTCGTGGGCGATGTGGATGTTGTGAAACTGCAGGGCGGCGAGGTTGGCGTAAATGCCGCCCAGCGCCACCAGCGAGGCGTGCGTGCCGGTTTCGACGATCCGCCCATCTTCCATGACGATGATGCGGTCGGCCCGCTGCACCGTCGCCAGCCGGTGCGCGATGATGACCGTGGTGCGGCCAACCATCGCCGCTTCCAGCGCGCTTTGTACCAGGCGCTCCGATTCGGCATCGAGTGCGCTCGTCGCTTCGTCCAGCAGCAGCAGCGGCGGGTTTTTCAGCAGCGCGCGCGCAATCGCGATGCGCTGACGCTGCCCGCCCGAGAGCCGCACGCCACGCTCGCCCAGGAACGATTTGTACCCCTGCGGCAGGCGTTCGATGAATTCGTGCGCGGCCGCCATGCGCGCCGCGGCGATCACTTCGGCGTCGGTCGCGCCGGCGCGTCCGTAGCGGATGTTTTCCATAGCGTCGGCCGAGAAGATCACCGTGTCCTGCGGGACGATGCCGATCGCGTCGCGCAGGGTGTGCAGGTCGAGCCGTTTGATGTCGACGCCGTCGAGCGTGATGGTGCCGCTTTGCGGGTCGTAAAAGCGCAGGAACAGCTGGAACAGGGTGGTCTTGCCAGCGCCCGACGGGCCGACCACGGCCACCGTTTCGCCTGGCGCGATCGACAGCGTCAGGTGCCCCAGCGCCGCCGTTTCAGGCCGCGACGGATACGAGAAGGCGACGTCGTTCAGGGCCAGCGCTGCGCCGCTGGCGGTGCGCGCGGGCAGGGCCACCGGTTTGGCCGGGTTCTGGATCGACGATTGTACCGACAGCAGTTCGAGCAGGCGTTCGGTGGCGCCGGCGGCGCGCTGGGCTTCGCCCATCACTTCCGACAGCGCACCGATCGAGCCGGCCACGATCGATGCATACAAGATGAACTGGCCAAGGTCGCCGCCCGTCATCGTCCCCTGCAGGACGGCGTGGGCGCCCAGCCACAGCACGAAAACGATGGTGCCGAACACCAGCACGATGGCGATCAACGTCAGCAGCGCGCGCGCGCGGATGCGCCGCATCGCGGTCTGGAAGGCGCCTTCGACCGACTTGCCGAAGCGCGCCGATTCGATTTTTTCGTGCGTGAAGGCTTGCACCGTCGGCATGGCGTTGAGGATTTCGCCGGCCATGGCGGAGGCGTCGGCGATGCGGTCTTGCGAGTCGCGCGAGAGCTTGCGCACGCGCCGCCCGAACAGCACGATCGGCACCACCACCAGCACCAGCAGCCCGAGGATGATGGCGGAGAGCTTGACGCTGGTCACGAACAGCATCACCAGGCCGCCCACGAACAGCAGCACGTTACGCAGCGCCGTCGAGATGCTGGTGCCGACCACCGCCTGGATCAGGGTAGTGTCGGTGGTGATGCGCGAGAGGACTTCGCCGGTCTGGGTGGTCTCGAAAAATTCGGGACTCTGATCGACCACGTGCTTGTACACGGCGCTGCGGATGTCGGCGGTGACGCGCTCGCCCAGCCACGATACGGTGAGAAAACGCGCGGCGGTGGCCACGGCCAGTACCGCCGCCACGCCGAACAGGGCGAGGAAGGTGGCGTCGACATGGCGGATGCTTTTCGGTCCGGCCGAGGCGCCGAAGCCCAGGTCGATCATCTGCTTGAAGGCGGCCGGAATCGCCAAGGTGGCGCAGGCGGCGACCACCAGCGCCACGCCGGCCATCAGGAATTGGCGGCGGTATGGGCGCAGGAACGGGAACAGGCCTTTGAATGCGGCGAGACTTCCCTTGCGGTTCGCGTCGGACGCGGTGCTACTCGTTGAGCTGCTGGTGTTGCTGGTGGAGCTGTTGGTCATCGTGTCAGTGCTTCAGTGTTCGTTTTTTAAAGTTTCATCGCGCGGTCGTAACCGGTCATTTCAAGGTACCCCTGGCCGGCTTGCGCCCCATCGCGCTTGACCGTCACCGCGCCTTCCCAGTACACGGCGCCGGTCGAGCGCCGCGAGTCGAGCTCCTGGTCTTGCTGCAGCGGGGTGATCTGCCAGTGCGTGGCGCCCGTCGTTATTCTCGTCGCCACCGGGTAGACGGCATTCGTGCGCGGTGACGTCCAAGTAGCCTGCGGCGTAAACATCACGTCGTCGGGGGCGTATTGCGTCACTTTGCCGGCCGCGTCGCGCACGGTCGCGTGCGCC
The DNA here is from genome assembly GCF_030846505.1 of Massilia pseudoviolaceinigra. Lineage (NCBI taxonomy): Bacteria > Pseudomonadati > Pseudomonadota > Betaproteobacteria > Burkholderiales > Oxalobacteraceae > Massilia > Massilia pseudoviolaceinigra. The sequence goes on from NZ_JAVCWL010000011.1 coordinate 143,830, forward strand.
CATAGTTTACCACCTTGTTTGCTGCGGATCTGGAAAGCCATCAGCGCCGAGCCGTCGGCAAGATTGGCGCCGACCCAATCCCAGCCCTGGGTGTCGGGAGGCAGCGCCTCGGTGGACCATTCGTGATCGAGCCAGGCAGTCCCTTCGACCGTGCGCGCGGCGCCGCCGCCGGCAGCGGCCGTGCCGCGTACCTTGAGCTGCGGTTCGGTGTAGTAGTAGCTCGCGTACTGGCTTTGCGCGCTTTTGCGCGAGTAGCCGTTCTGGCCCTGCAGCAGCACCGGCTGGGTCGGCGCCAGGGTCAGGTTCAGGTTCAGATGCGGCGAGGCGATGCTCACCTGGTAGGTGCCGTCGGCCCCGCGCACCATGCGCCAGTCGTCCAGTTTCAGGTCGGTGGTGCCGGTTTTGGCGTGCGCCAGGCCGAAGCCTTCGCGCACGGTGCGCTGGTCGTGCACCAGTTTGCCAAGCGCCGGGTCGGACAGCGCGGCGTGGCCGATCACCAGCTGCTTGGGCGCGAACGCGCTCGGATTGGCGCGGTCATGGTCGGTGGCGCGCCGAAAGAAGGTGACCTGGAAGCCCAGCGGCTTGCCGTCGGCGGTCTTGAGCCAGCCCGTGACGTACCACCATTCGGTACGGTAGTCCGGATGGGCGCCGTAATCAAGCGGGAATGTCAGCGCGCGTCCGGGCGTCACCGCGCCGAATACCGGCGCGGCCGCCTGGCAGATGTGCGCCGCCGCCAGCAGCAGCGCGAAAATGAATCGTTTCACCAGTCCTCCCTGACTGCTCGAATAGGTCCGCCCGACAGGACGAAGCGCCCCGACACCAGCGCCGTCACCACCGACGCCGCCAGCAGCACGGCCGCCACGGCGCCCACCAAGGTCCAGGGCACGTGCAGCTGCATCGACCAGTGGAACGATTGCGGATTGACGACGTAGACCAGGATCACGCTGATGATGAAGCCGAGCGCGAAACCGCAGGCCACGCCCAGCGCGGTCAGTGCGCCACCCTCCAGGGCGAGAATGCGCAGCACCTGCCCGCGCGTGACGCCCACGTGGCGCAGCATGCCGAATTCCTTGGCGCGCGCCAGCGTCTGGGCCGAGAAGGTGGCGGCCACGCCGGCCAGGCCGATGGCGATGGCGATCGCTTCGAGCACGTAGGTGACGGCGAAGCTGCGGTCGAAGATGGTCATGCTGAGCGCGCGGATGTCGCCCGGCTTGGCGAAATCGAGCGTGCGCCCGAAGGGCAGGGCGCGGATCTGCTGTTCCAGCCGGTCGGCCGTGATGCCTTTGGCGACCCACATGGCGGCATCGTTGACTTCCTGGTCGCCGGTCAGGGCGCGGTAGTCGGACAGGCGCATCTGCACCGAGCCGGCCTGGGTGGCGTAGTCGCGCCACACCCCGGCCACGAAAAAGTCGCGCAGCCGGCCGGCGAGCGGCATGCGCAGCGTGCCGCCGGCCTTGACGCCATACAGGTCGACCACCGCTTCGGACACCCAGACCGGCACCGCGCCGTTCGGCACCGGAATGGTTGCGCCGCGGATCAGGATCGTGCGCGACGGGTCGGCGGCGTCGATGGTGCGCGCCATGAGGAGCACGTCGGGCCGCGCCGGGTCGAGCGAAATCTGGCGCGAACGCAAAAAGTCGATGCGCGCGGCGCCCGGCAAGGCGGTCAGCGCCCTTTGCTCGGGCGGACCCAGGCCGCCGGCGCTGCCGCCGCTGGTGATACGTACATACAGGTCGGCCGGCAGCAGCTGCACCAGCCAGTCGTCGAGCGAGACGCGAAAGCTCGACACCATGATCGCCATCGCCACCATCAGGCTGAAACTGGACAGCACGCCGCCCAGCGCAATGGCGGCCTGGCCGGAGGCGTTGGCCAGGCGCGCCATGGTCAGCGCCAGCACCGGGTGGCGCACGTTGCGCCGCATCGCCACGCGGTTGACCAGGCCGAAAAGGGAGGCGGCCAGGCGCGGCATCAGGCCGATCCCGCCGATCAGCAGCAGGGCGATGGCGGCGTAGCCGAACAGCGGCAGCTCGAATACGGGCGGCGCAAAGGCCAGCGCGCCGGCCAGCACGATGCACAGCACCGATGGCCACACGCGCGCCAGGCGTGCCAGCGCGACTTCGTCGGTGCCCGATTTGAGGGCCACGGCGGGCGCCGCGCGCGAGGCTTCCCAGGCCGGGGCCAGGCAGCCGAGCAAGGCCACGCCCAGGCCCAGGGTGAAGAACACCACGGCCGCCACCGGCGTGAACTGCACCGCCGGACGCGCGCCGGTAAAGTAGCCGGCTCCCAGGTCGCCGCCGAAAAAGTGCAGCGCGGTGGCGGCCAGCGCGTAGCCGGCGCCGATGCCGGCAAGCGCGCCGACCACGCCCAGGCTGGCGCCTTCGAGCAGTACCTGGCGCAGCAACTGGCCGCGTTCGACGCCGAGCACGCGCAGCAGCGCGAACTGGCTGCGGCGCCGGATCACCGACAGCGCCTGGGTCGAAAACACGAGGAAGGCGCCGGTGAACAGCGCCACCAGCGCCAGCACGGTGAGGTTGACGCGGTAGGCGCGGCTCATGCCCTGGTTGCGGCTTTCGGCATCGTCGTCATTGGGTTGGCCGACGTTGAAGCGGCCGGGGAATTCGCGTTCGAGTTCGCGCGCCAGGTCGCCCTGAAAACCGGCGCGGTCGACGCCGTCGCGCAGGCGCAGGTCGATGCGCGACAGCGTGCCGACCTTGTCGAAGCGCCACTGGGCCGCGCCGATGTCCATCACGCCGATGCGCTGGCCGGGCCGCGCCTCTTGCAGGCCGCCGGCCACGCGCAGGGTGAAGTCGCGCGTGCCCGAGCGCAGCTGCACGGTGCCGCCGCGCTGCGTCTTGAGCCAGCTCATTGCCGCCGGCGACAGGAACACGGCGTCGTCGGCCATCATGTCGACCATGTTGTCGCCGTCGGTGGCGCCGAGCAGGCCCGGCGAGACGAAACCGGCGCGAAAGGCGTCCAGGCCAATGATCTTCAGGCTGCCCTGCGCGCCGGGCACGCCGGCGTTCAGGGTCAGGACGGGCGAGGCCACCGCCACCGAAGCATGCTGGGCCAAGCGCGGATAAATCGCTTCATCGAAGCCGCCCTCGCGCGCCGATACCTGGATGTCGGCCTGGCCCGACAGGCTCTTGACGGCCGCCGAAAATTCATTGAAGGCCGAGGCGTTGATCAGGTGGATGGCAAAGCCCATCGCCACGCCGACGGCAATCGCCGCCACCGCGAGCAGGGCCCGCACCGGGTGCGCGCGCCATTCGCCCAGAAGCAGCCAGCGTGAGAGTGTCTTCATCGGCGGCACGCGGCATCGACCGCGCGCGCCATGTGCAAGGCACGCTGGTCGCGCTGGGCTTTGCCCATGCCGCCGGCCTTGGCGGCTTCGGCGGCCAGGCGCTGTTGTTCCTTCGACTGTTGCTGCTGCATGCCGGCGCACTTCGCTTGCCGCACGGCGGCCGCCTGCCAGGCGCGCGCGTCCGATCGGGCCGCCTGCGCCTGCCTGGCGTCGTGCGTGGCGCGTTCCTTCTGCAGGCGGGCCAGCATGTCCTTCTGGCGCTGCAGTTCCTTCGCCGCGTTGGGATCGGCCGCAGGCGCGGGCGCCGCGCCCAGCTGCGTGGCGCTGCCGTTGGCGCAGGGCTGGTCGCCGTAGCTGACCTTGCCGCCGGTCGTGCATTTATAGATGGGGCCGGCATGGGCGGCGCCGCTCAGGGCGCACAGCGCCAGGATGTGCATGGGATGTAACATGATTGTTCGCTCCGGATTCACAGGATTTTTCCAGGGTTCATAATGCCGAGCGGGTCGAGCGCCGCTTTGATGGCACGCATCATGTTCAGTTCCACATCCGTCTTATATCGCTTGAGCTCGTCTCGTTTGAGGGCGCCAATGCCATGCTCGGCCGAAATCGAGCCGGCGTACGAGGCTACGCTGTCGTGCACGATGCGGTTGATCGCGTCCTGGTGCGCCAGGAAGTCCTCGTGCGCGGTGCCGGGCGGCGGCGCCACGTTGTAGTGCAGGTTGCCGTCGCCCACATGGCCGAAGCAGACCAGCTGGCACCCGGGATAGGCCGCCAGCACCCTGGCGTCGGTGCTGTCGATGAAGTCGGCGATGCACGAGACCGGCAGGGCGATGTCATGCTTGATGTTCTTGCCGGCCGCCGCCTGCGCCAGCGGAGTGTGTTCGCGCAGCTGCCACAGGGCCAGCGACTGGGCCACCGAGGTAGCCACCACGGCGTCGTCGGCGATATCCTGGGCGATGGCGTCGGCAATGGTTTCTTCCAGCAGGCCGACGGCGTGTTCTTCCGATTCGCTGCTCGACAGTTCCAGCAGCACGTACTGGGCGTGGCGCGTGACGAAGGGCTGCGTCAGGCTGGGGAAGTGGGTGCCGACCAGGCGCAGGCAAAAGTCCGACATCAGCTCGAAGCCGGTCAGGCTGGCGCCGCAGCGGTCCTGGGCCAGGCTCAGGAGCTCGAGCGCCTGGCGCGGCGCCGCAATGGCGACCAGGGCCGTGATCGATGCCTTCGGTTGCGGGAACAGGCGCAGCACGGCGCCGGTGATCACGCCCAAGGTGCCTTCGGCGCCGATGAACAGGTCGCGCAAGTCGTAGCCGGTGTTGTCCTTGCGCAGGGCGCGCAGGCCGTTCCACAGTTCGCCCTGGGCGGTGACCACTTCCAGGCCCAGGCACAGTTCGCGCGTGTTGCCGTAGCGCAGCACTGCGGTGCCGCCGGCATTGGTCGACAGGTTGCCGCCGATGCTGCAGCTGCCTTCGGCCGCGAGCGAGAGGGGAAACAGGCAGCCGACGGCCGCGGCCGCTTCCTGGATGGTTTGCAGGATGCAGCCGGCGTCGACCGTGATGGTGCGGTTGACCGGGTCGAGCGCGCGCACCCGGTTCAGGCGCGCCAGCGACAGCACCACGGCGCTGCCGCTGGCGTCGGGCACGCTGCCCAGCACCAGGCCGGTTTTACCGCCCTGCGGCACCAGCGGCACGCGGTGCGCGGCGCAGGCTTGCACCAGCTGCGCCACCTGGCCAGGGTCGGCCGGACGCAGCACCGCCAGCGCGCGTCCGGTGAAGCGCCCGCGCCAGTCGGTGAGGAAGGGCGCCATGTCGGCGTCGCTGGTGAGCACGTGGGCCGGGCCGGCAATGGCGCGGCAGCGCTCCAGGAAGCCGGTGCCGGAGTCGGGGTGATTCAAGGCAGTCACTTCGTCGATTTGGTCGAGTTCACCTTGTCGAGCAACTCCTTGGCCATCTTTTTCGCCGCTTTCTTGTACGGACGCAGGTACAGCAGCGCGCAGGCGAAATAGACGAACACAAGCACGATTTCGCCCATCGCCATCATGCGCGATACGGGCAGCTTGTCGCTCCAGGCGCGCACCACGCCCTCGGTGAAGTAGAGCAGGATCACCATCGACGACCATTGCAGGGTGTAAATGTCGCGCTTGATCACGCCGCCCAGGGGAATGAGCAGGGGCAGGACCTTGAGCGCCAGGATCCAGCTGCCGGGGCGCAGGGGCGCAACCACGATTTCCCAGGCCAGCAGCCAGGCGATCAGCACCACCAGGCTGGCGATGGCGCCGATGTGAAAGTACTTGGGCGCTTGCATCAGGAAACTCCGTGCAGGCGGGCGGCGGTTTGCGCCAGGCGGCGGCCCATGGCGATGGCGAGGCGTTTTTCATCCTCGCTGACCGGCTTGTTGCCGTCGACGCCGGCCCAGTGCGTCGGGCCGTAGGGCGTGCCGCCGCTGGTGGTGGTCATCAGTTCCGGGTTGCTGTAAGGGAGGCCCATGATCATCATGCCATGGTGCAGCAGCGGGATCATCATCGACAGCAGGGTCGATTCCTGGCCGCCGTGCAGGCTGCCGGTGGAGGTGAACACGACCGCCGGCTTGCCCGACAGGGTGCCGGCCAGCCACTCGGCGGCCGTACCGTCGAGGAAATATTTAAGGCTTGACGCCATGTTGCCGAAACGCGTAGGCGAGCCGAGCGCCAGACCGGCGCACTCGGCCAGGTCCTGGGCTTCCACATAGGGGGCGCCGGCCGGCGGAATGGCCGGTTCGGTGGCCTCGGTCACGGTGGAGACGGCGGGCACGGTGCGCAGGCGCGCATCGACTCCGGGGACGCTCTCGATACCCTGGGCAATGAGTTCGGCCAGCTTGCGCGTGGCGCCATGGCGCGAGTAGTACAAAACGAGAATAATCGGATTGGTTTGGTTCATCGTTGGTATTATAGGGCGCTTTACAGGGTTACATCGGCGCTGCCGGCGCGTTTTTCACGCGTTTTTCACGATACATGCTTTCAAAAACAGTCCATTCGATTTCCCGATCCACCAGCGAAATGATCAATAGCAGCGTCGATATGGTGCGTGGCCTGACCTGGAGCGAAGCGCGCGACCTGCTTCGCTTCGCGCGGCGCCGCCTCAACGAAGAAAAATTGCCCCAGGTGGCAGGCAGCCTCACGTTCACCACCACGCTCGCGCTGGTACCGCTCTTGACCATCGTGCTGGCCATTTTCACGACCTTTCCCGTCTTTAGTAATTTCCGGGTGGCACTGGAAGCGTATTTCGCCCAGACCCTGATGCCCAGGGCCATCGCCAACACCATCACCGGCAACCTGACCCAGTTCGCCAGCAAGGCCAAGAGCCTGTCGGCGGTTGGCGCGATCGCGCTGGTGCTCACGTCGGCGGCCATGATGAACATGATCGAGCGCGCCTTCAACCAGATCTGGCGCGTGCGCGAAGTCCGTCCGCTGGCCCAGCGCGTGACGATTTACTGGGCGCTGGTGACGCTCGGACCGCTGCTGTTCGGGCTGTCGCTGACGGCGACTTCGCAACTGTTCATGGCCACCAGCGCGCTGACCAGCAATCTGCCGTTTTTGAGTACCCTGTTTTACACGGCGGCGTCGATCGGGCTGACCACCGGCGCCTACACGCTGCTCTACATGACGGTACCGAACCGCTTCGTCGACTGGCGCGACGCGGTCTGGGGCGGTCTGGTGGCGGCGGTCGCCTTCGAAGTCGCCAAGCGTCTGTTCGCCATGTTCGTCAGCCAGTTTCCCACCTACGCGATCATTTACGGCGCGCTGGCGGCGCTGCCGCTGTTTTTGGTGTGGATTTACCTGTCGTGGATGATCACCCTGGTCGGCGCCTTGCTGACCGCGGCGCTGCCGATCGTCAAGTACGAACGCTGGTGGTATGAGCCGGTGCCCGGCGGCGCGTTCGTCGATGCCATGGCGATCCTCAAGGTGCTGTACGGCCGCGCCCAGGTGAGCGATACGGCGCTGGTGTCTTCCGCCGCGATTCGCGCGCATACGCGCATCGGCTACGATGAAATGACCACCTTGCTCGAACAGATGCTGGCCGTGGGCTGGGTCGGGCGGGTGCAGGCGAATGTGACGACGCGCTCGCGCTGGGGCAAGCGCGCCATCGAAAGCGCCGAGAACTGGGTCTTGCTGGTCAATGTGGACAAGCTGCGCCTGGCCGACGTGTACCGTTTGTTCGTGTTCGGGCGCACCGCGATCGAGGCGGCCGTGGCTATCGACCTCGACAGGGACACCGAGCTCGACAGGAACTCGCCGATGACGCTCGACGGCAGCGCGCTGGCGCGCCAGGTCGAGTGCGCGGTCGAGGATGGGTTGAACCAGACCCTGGCGCAGCATTTTGCGGCGCCGCTGGCGCCTGCGGCGCGTGCCTGACAGGCGGGATGTATTCCTGTCTGTCCAGATTTCGCGCTGCGCAGGGAGTAATCGCCTGGCTTGAGACGTGGGGGGGCGAAGCAGAGCTTCCCGCGCCGGAGTGTCACAAGTGAGGATGATTGCTGATGCGAAAGCGCTCCATCGTAGCGATCCTCAGGCCCATCCAGGTGCTAAGCGAGTAGCCGGGAATCGGACGTCCGATACCGCACATGCCGGAGAGTTACTATGAGTTGCTTATATCCTTCGGCAATACCGGCTACATCGCTTGCTATCGTCACAATCAAGGTGAGGTCACAATTTTGTCGGTGAGGCATCAAAAGGAAACTCAGCAATAAAGCGGCCATATATGGGCTCCTACCAGCTCAGCTTCCCGGTCAGCATCTGCCAGTACATCACCCAGTCGCCCATGAACGAATACAGCGGCCGCGAGAACGAGGCCGGCCGGTTCTTTTCATAGAAAAAATGCCCGATCCAGGCGCCGCCGTAGCCCGACACCAGCGCCGCCACGATCCACCACGGATTCATGCTGTCCACATACTGCACCAGCGCCGCCAGCGCCGACGAGCTGCCAAGAAAATGCGCCCGCCGGCACAGCACGGTCGCGTGCTGCGTCAGGTAGTAAGGATAAAACTCGGCAAAGCTGGCGTGGCGGGTCGACATGCGGCTCTCCTGGCGGATTTACGCGGGCGTGGTGGCGAACCCGAACAGCGCGTCCAGCACCGCGTCGGGCTGCTCGGCCATCAGCTGGTGGCCGGCATCCACGTTGACAATTTTGCCATGGGCGATCGCTCCCGTCAGCAGTTTTGTCGAGCGCGGCGGCGTCATCATGTCCTTGCTGCCGAAGATGAACAGGGTCGGGCAGCGCACCGTTTCCGCCGCGGCCAGGCCGTTGGCGTAGGCGTTGCAGGCGTAAAAATCGGTGTAGAACAACTGGTCCGGATTGATGGCCGACATGCGCTGCATCAGCCGCCGCGCGCCGCCCATGGTGTAAAACCCCGGTCCGGGACAGGACGGTTTTTGCGCCAGCGACGAATGCGAGAAGATGTTCACCATGTCGATCGCGGCCTGCTCCTTGTTTTTGGCCGTGTCCAGCAGCGCGTCCGACACCTTCATCGGGTAGGTAGTGCCGAGCAGGGCCAGATGGCTGACCCGCCCGGGCGCCTGGAACGCAGCTTCCAGCGCGATCAGGGAGCCCATGCTGTGGCCCGCCAGCACGGCGCGTTCGACGCCGACGGCATCGAGCACCGCCAGCAGCCAGGCCGCCATTTCTTCCACGCTGTGCAGGGCCGCGCCCTTGCTGCGACCGTGGCCGGGCAGGTCCGCCGCCAGCACGTTGAACCCGTGGTGCGCGAAATAGCGCGACTGCAGGGCCCACACCGAATGGTCGTTCTGGGCGCCGTGGATGAACACGATGGTCGGCTGGGCCGGATTAAAGACCTTGCCGCCGGTGTAGCAGTAGGCGTCGAAGCCGGGAAGGGTGCAGATCATGTCAGGCTCCCTTCTGCGACAGTTTCAGGCCGCGCGCCAGGTCTTCGATCAGGTCGTCCACGTCTTCCAGGCCGATCGACAGGCGCATCGTGCCTTCCTTGATGCCGGATGCGGCCAGTTGTTCGGTCGGCACGCGGAAGTGGGTGGTGGAGGCGGGGTGAATCACCAGCGACTTGGCGTCGCCCACGTTGGCCAGGTGCGAGAAGATCTTGAGCGCGTCGACAAAACGCCGGCCGGCGGCGCGGTCGCCTTTCAGGCTGAACGAGAACACCGCGCCGCAGCCCTTGGGCAGCAGGCGCTTGGCCAGTGCGTAATCGGGATGCGATTCCAGTTCCGGATACGACACCGACTCCACCGCGGGATTGGACAGCAGGAATTCGACCACCTTGCGCGTGTTGGCCACGTGGCGGTCCATGCGCAGGCTGAGCGTCTCGATCCCCTGCAGCACGGCGAACGCGTTGTGGGGGCTCATCACCGCGCCGAAATCGCGCAAGCCCTCGCGCCGCGCGCGCAGCGAAAACGGCGCCACGGTCGACTCTTCGGCAAATACCATGCCGTGAAAGCCTTCGTACGGCTCGCACAATTCGGCGAAACGCCCGGTCTTGTCGTAGGCGCTCTGCCAGTCGAAGGTGCCGCCGTCGACCAGCAGGCCGCCGATGGCGGTGCCGTGCCCGCACAGGAACTTGGTGGCCGAGTGGAACACCAGGTCGGCGCCATGGTCGAACGGGCGCAGCAGGTAAGGCGTGGTGAAGGTCGAATCCATCATCAGCGGCAGATGCTGGTCGTGCGCGATGGCCGAGACGGTGGCGATGTCGAGCACGTCCAGCCCCGGATTGCCCAGCGTTTCGGCGAACAGCACCTTGGTGTTGGGACGGATCGCGGCGCGCCAGGCGTCGGCGTCGCGCGGGTCGACAAACGTGGTCTCGATGCCGAAGCGCTTGAGCGTGTAGGCCAGCAGGTTCTGCGAGCCGCCGTACAGCGCGCGCGAGGCGACGATGTGCGAGCCGGCGCCGGCGATCGTCACCAGCCCCAGATGCATGGCGGCCTGGCCGCTGGCGGTGGCGATGCCGGCCACGCCGCCTTCGAGCGCGGCGATGCGCTCTTCGAGCACCGCGTTGGTCGGGTTCGAGATACGCGAATACACATGGCCGGCGCGTTCCATATTGAACAGCGACGCCGCGTGGTCCGAGTCCTTGAACGCGAACGAGGACGTGAAATAGACGGGAGTGGCGCGCGCGCCGGTGGCCGGGTCGGGCGCAGCGCCGGCGTGCAGCGACAGGGTGTCGAAGCCGGGATATTGAGGTCCGCTCATGGTGGGCTCATCAGTTAGAAAAAGGATGGGCCGAATCGTAGCACGCATGCCTTGCACAAAAGCGTGGTTTGCTCGCTAAAATAGTGCAAATGCCAATCGGGCGCTTTCGGCGGTGTCCTGATTATTCGCAATGCTGGATTTTTTGCCAAGCTTACGCTACAGTCGGAGCTAGGGCTTATAAAAGACACCTACTTATAACCTCACCAGAGAAGGCGGCCACCATGAAAGTCTCAGAAATCCTTCAAGTGAAGGGCAACATCCTGTACACCGCAACGCCCGAGATGCTGCTCGTGGACGCCGTCAACACCATGGCTGAAAAGGACATCGGTTCGCTGGTGGTCATGGAGTTCGGCGATCTGGTCGGCATGCTGACCTTCCGCGAAGTGATCAAGGTGCTGCACAAGAACAACGGCGCGGTCGGCGCGGGCACGGTGCGCAAGCACATGGACGATCATCCGATCACCGTCACCCCCGACACCGAGGTCAATGAAGTGCGCCGCATGATGCTCGAAAAGCACGCGCGCTACCTGCCGGTGATGAACGCGAAAACCCTGCTCGGCGTCATTTCGTTCTACGACGTCGCGCGCGCGGTGCTGGAAGCGCAGAGCTTCGAGAACCGCATGCTCAAGGCCTACATCCGCGACTGGCCGGCCGAAGCGGTCCAGGAAGACTGATTTGAACGTGCCCCGGGGCGTGGCGCGCCGCTTCAAGCAGGTGGATGTTTTCACCAGCGTCGCGTTCAAGGGCAATCCACTGGCCGTCGTGCTCGATGCCGACGGCCTGTCCGACGCCGATATGCAAGCCATGGCGCGCTGGACCAACCTGTCCGAAACCACGTTCGTGCTCACGCCGCGCGACGCGCAGGCCGATTACCGCGTCCGCATTTTCTCTCCCGATACCGAGTTTCCCTTCGCCGGCCATCCGACGCTGGGCACGGCGCACGCCTTGCTCGAAGCGGGCCTGGTGCCGCGCCGCGCCGGCACGCTGGTGCAGGAGTGCGGCGTGGGGCTGGTGCCGATCGAACTTGGCGCCGCCGGCATGCTGGCGTTCCGCTCGCCCGCGGCCAGCCTGGTGCCGCTCGCACTGCAGCACCTGCCATTGCTGGCGCGGGTGCTACCAGGGACCACAGTTGACGCCGAATGCACGCCGCTGATCGCCACGATGGGCATTGCGTGGCTGGTGGTGCGTTTGGCGAGCGCGCAAGCGTGCCTCGATGCGCGCGTCGACGGCGCCGCGCTGCAGGAACTGACGCGCCTGGGCGTGACCGGCGTGGCGCTCTACGGCCCGCATGACGCCGACGGGCCGGCCGATTACGAAGTCAGGGCGCTGTTTACCAAGCACGGCGCGCTGGTCGAAGATCCGGTCACCGGCAGCGCCAATGCCTGCATCGCACGCGTGCTGCAGGCGCAGGGTTTTCCCGATGGCGGCGAAACGAGCAGCGCCTACAGCGCGCGCCAGGGCGCCAGCGTGGCGTGCGACGGCCGCATCGCGGTCAGGTACGTCGATGGCGAGCCGTGGATCGGTGGCCGCTCGCGCACCGTGATCGATGGGACGGTGCGCGTTTAAGTACTCAGCCCGGCTCTGCCGCCGTTTTCTGTCCGAAGGTCCTGCGCCAATCCCTCGGGCTGACTTGAAAACGCTTCTTGAAGTGTTGCCGCAGTGAGATAGCCGTCTGAAACCCCGCAAGATCGGAGATTTTCTCGACTGACAGCGACGTCGTCTCCAGCAGGTCGCGACTTCGCTGCAAGCGTTCGTTCACCAGCCAGTCGACCAGCGTCATGCCGGTGGCCTTGCTGAAGTGACGCGTGAAGGTGCGCCGGCTCATCGACGTTCGTGCCGCCAGTTGATCAATACTATGCGACTGGCCGAGGTGTTCGCGCAAATAATCGAGAAGACGATTGACTTGCGCATCCTGGGTCGATACCGCCATGGGTTGCTCGATGAACTGCGCTTGCCCACCCTCCCGGTGGGGCGGGATCACCATGGTCCTGGCGACTTTATTGGCTGTTTTAGGACCGTAATATTCGCGCACGATATACAGGCAACAGTCGAGCCCGGCGCCCGTGCCTGCGGAGGTGATCAGCCTGTCCTCGTCGACATACAGGGCATTCATGTCAAGCTGCACGCGCGGAAAACGGGCGCTGAAATCCTTCTCTGCCATCCAATGCGTCGAGGCGCGTTTGCCGTCGAGCAACCCAGCATAAGCGAGCGCATACGCACCGTAGCAAAGTCCGACCACATGGGCGCCTCGCGCATGGGCGCGCGCCATTGCCGCAACCAGATCCGGTTCCGGATGCGCGTTCAAGTCGTCCCAGCCGGGCACCACCAGGATATCGGCCGCTTCCGTCAGCTCCAGTCCGCCATCCGGATGCAGAGTCAGTGCGCGTTCGGCGGTTAACGGCCGGGCGCCCGCCGAGACGATCTTCAGGTCGAACAGACGTCCTTCAGGCAACTCCGCGTTGAATACCAGATAAGGCACGGCGAAGTGGAACGGGCTGAAGTTGGGATAGGCGATCAGGGCGACGACGGGCGTTTTGGTGGTCATGATGAGCAGAAGGGAAGAGGGTGGCCCGAAAGTGCCGATAAATGGCTTGTGGGTCAATTTTATAGGGAAGGCGATGCGTCCACAATACTCCTTCCGAACACCACATCCATGGAGCAGCAAAATGCAACGAGTAAAAACCCTAGTGATCGCCCTCGCTTTGACCCTTGGCACGGCAATCGTACCGGCCCACGCAGCCGCCGGCGGCGCCTCGGCGGCGGCCACGCAAATGGTGCAGGTGCAGCAAATCCGTAACGCCACCGCAAAGATCAGCTATGCAGGCAAGACTTTCCTGGTCGACCCGTTCCTGGCAAAGAAGGGCACCTACCCCGGCTTCGCGGGAACGTTCAACAGCCAGCTGCGCAACCCGCTGGTCGACCTGCCGATCCCGGTGCAAGCGATCATGAAGGGCGTCGACGCGGTGATTGTCAGTCATACTCACCTCGACCATTGGGACGGCGGCGCTCACCAGTTCATTCCTAAAACGATGCCTCTGTTCGTACAGCATGAAGCCGATGCGAAACTGATTCGTGGACAGGGCTTCACCGATGTCCGCATCCTTGGAGATGACACCGTGTTCGAAGGCGTGCGGTTGACCAGGACCGGCGGCAAGCACGGAACCAGCGAGATGTACGCCAAGGCACCGATCGCCGAAGCCCTCGGCGAGGCGATGGGGATTGTCTTCCAGGCGCCTGGGGCGAAAACACTTTACGTCGTCGGTGACACCGTATGGCGTGCCGAGGTTGACCAGACGCTGGAAAAATTCAAGCCCGAGATCATCATCCTCAATGCCGGCGACGCCCGCATGGTCGGCTACAGCGGGTCCATCATCATGGGCAAGGACGATGTGCTTCACGCCTACCAGCTCATGCCGAACGCGACCATTATTGCCACGCATATGGATGCCATCAACCACATGACGCTGAGCCGGAAAGAACTCAGGGAACATGTCAAGCAACACGGTATCGGGGACCGCGTGCGCATTCCGGCCGATGGCGACATCCTGAAATTCTGAACGCCGCATCGGCTCGCGTCGCCGCCGACCAGGCGATCACCTTGCTCACGCCGGGTCGTTCGACTCCGCCAGCGCCGCGTGCGCGGGCGTGAGCTGGTCGCTCGAACTGATCAGGGTGGCACGGCCGGTGTCGAGCATCGCCTGCGCGCCCAGGTGCAGCTTTTCGATCAGCTCCTGGTTGTCGGCATCGGGCTTGGGCCGCAGTGCGCTCCAGCCGTTGCGGCCATTCGCCTTGACCCAGTACAGCGCGGCGTCGGCCAGTTCCACCAGGTGTTCCCAGCTGACGCCCTTGCTGTCGTCCAGATACAGGCCGCTCTCGGCCAGCCCCACCGAACAGCTCAGCGACACCTCGATGCCGTCGCCCAGGTCGAAGACGTGGTTGGCGACCGCGCGCCGGATACGCTCGCCCAGCACCGGCACGAACTGGCGCGTGCTGGGCCGGCACACCAGCAGGAATTCTTCGCCGCCCCAGCGCACGATATAGTCGCCCACCCGCACCTGGGCGCGCAGCACGTCCGAGACCTGCTGCAGCACGCGGTCGCCCGCGCGGTGGCCATAGGTGTCGTTGATGCGCTTGAAGTGGTCGATGTCGACCAGCGCGAACAGCAGCGTGTTGTCGCTCGATCCGGTGCGCTTGTTTTCGCGCTCGTAGAACGCCAGGTCGGCCGGGATCTGGTTGCTCAGGTAGCGCCGGTTGTGCAGCCCCGTGAGCGGGTCGGTCTGGCTGGCCAGTTCGAGCGCGCGGTTGGCCACGTGCAGCTGCTCGGTGCGTTCGGCCACCTGCTGCTCCAGTGCCGCGCGCTGCTTTTCATGGGAATGGCGCTGCAGGCGAAAGCCCCCGTACACGGTGCCGCCCAAGCAGGCCAGCAGCAGGCCGTAAAACCAGCTGGTCTCGTAGAAATGCGGCGCGATGATGAAGTCCAGGCGCGCCGGCAGCTTGTTCCAGACGTCGGCGTTGTTGCTGGCCTTGACCTCGAACGTATAGGAGCCGGGCGGCAGGTTGGTGTAGTTGACCGAGCGCGGCGCGCCCGCCTGCAGCTCGCGCCAGTCCTTGTCGTAGCCGTGCAGGCGGTAGCGCAGCACCACGCTGGCCGGGTCCTGGAAGCTCAGGGCGGTGAATTCGAATGCCAGGTCACGCGCATCTTCGCGCATGCGCAGGGCGCCGCCCTGGCCCTGGCGGACGTCGCGCCAGGTATCGAGCACGCGCACGCGTTCGATCACCGCCGTCGGCGCCGTCATGTTCTTGGTCATGCCCATGGTGTCGAGCGTGACCACGCCATCGCGGCTGGGCAGCCACAGCGTGCCCGCCGGGTCCATGAAGCCCTTGGAATTGCCGGCGCCGTTGCAGCAGAATCCCTGTTCGCCGCTGCGCCGGTCGCCGCGCTCGTTCAGGAGCATTTCGGCGAAGACGGTTTTGCTCTGGCCGTTCTGAACCCGGCGCATCTCGGCCAGCGGGGCGCGCAGGATGCCGCGCAGGCCGGCCGACCACAGATACCCGGCCGCATCCTCCGTGAGGAAGAACGGCGCGTTCGGCGGAAAACCCTCGGCGTTGCCGAACTTGTGCCAGCGGCGCCCGTTGAACAGGTAGATTTCCTCTGTCAGCGTGCCGAGCACCAGCGCGCCGTCTTTCAGCTCGGTGATGGCGGTAATGTCCATCCCGGACCGCAAGCCGCTCTCCAGGCCAATCTGCACCATGCGCTCCGCGCGCAGTTCGTACAAGCCATCCTGGGTGGCGACCAGCATGCGCCCGTCCTTGAGTTCGCGCATCTGGCGCGCACGCACGTCGCGCAGGCCCTCGTCCTTGCCGTATTTGGTCAGCGTGGTGCCGGCCAGCCGGAACACGCCCTCGCTGGTCGGAAACCAGAGCGCGCCGGCGCGGTCGCGCACGATGCCGTTGATCTGCGCCGCGGCCATGGGCGCGAACAGGGCGGGCGTCTCGACTTTTCCGTCGCGCCACAGCGCCAGCCCGCGCCGCGTGCCGATCCAGACGCGGTCGGCGTCGGCCAGCAGGTTGTAGGCATGCGGATGCGGCAGCTGGCTGCCCGACAGCACATGGCGGAAGCGCCCCTCGCTGAACACGCTCAAGCCGTCGCTGGTGCCGACCCAGGTGCGCCCGTCCGGCGCGCGCGCCAGCGACCAGACGATCGGTTCGGTCAAGCCTTCCGCCGCGGCCAGGCGCCGGGTCGAGCCGTTCCACAGGCGTACCAGGCCCTGCCACTGGCTGCCCAGCCACAGGTTGCGCTCGCGGTCTTCAAAGGCGGCCAGAACGCCCTTGAAGGCGGCCGGGTTCTTGTCGGGAATGACTTCGGTGGTCTTGCCATTGCGGATGCGCGCCATGCCGGCGTTGCTGGCCACCCACAAATTGCGGTCGCTGTCCTGGTACAGCATGGTGGTCGGCGAGTCTTGCAGGATGGGCTCGGTGCCCGCCGCTTCCAGCACGCCGCCGTTGCGGGCAAACAGGCCGACGCTGGTGCCGGCCCAGATTTTGCCTTGCGCCTCGGCCAGCCGCGTGACCACGCCATGGCGCAGGCCGGCCGGCAGCGCAATCAGTTCGGTGTGTTTGCCTTTGCTGTGGAACATGCCGCCGGTGCCGCCGATCCAGATGCCGTCCGCGCTCTTGAGCAGGGCGGTGGCCGGTGCCGGGCTGCCGGAACGATGCACCAGCTTGCCGCCCTCGTAGTCGAACACGCCACTGGTGGTGGCCACCACCAGCCGGCCCTGGTCTTCGGCCACGGCGTGGATGTCGAGCATGGGGAACTGGGCCGTATCGGCCGCGGGGATGATGCGGAACATGCCGTTTTCGTAGACGGTCAGGCCCTTGTAGGTGCCGATCCAGACGCGCCCGGCGCTGTCGGCCATCAGGCTGCGGATCCACACGCCGGCCAGGCCCGGCTGGTTTTCGGGCGAATAGGTGGTGAAGCGCACGCCGTCGAAGCGCGCCAGGCCGTTCTGGGTTGCAACCCAGATATAGCCCTGCTGATCCTGGGTGACGGCTTGCACGCTGATCTGCGGTAAGCCGTTCTGGATCGACCAGCTGGTGCGCACGAAATGGTGGAGGGCTTTGTCGGGATCGAGCGCCACGGCCTGTCCGCTCAGGACCAGACAGGCCAGCCAGAGCAATGCGCAGCAGCGCCAGGCGCGCCGCGCAAGGCTTGGGCAGCACCGCGTCGTGTCCATCCTTATGCATTCATCCAAGTTGGCGCCCCATCCATTGCAAAGCATGGGGTCGATATTACGTGAACGCAGGCGCGCACGGTGCGATTACGGTTCGGGGAAGAGACGCTGTTGCCTACGTGCAACGATTGCTTGCTGCTAGGATACTTCGGGCCGGTTGCCGTCGTTGTCTCCCAGTTTAGTCGCCCTCGTGCTGCCACTGTGGCCCACAGCGTCGCCGGCACCTCCACCGTCGCCCCCGCGCAGGCGGGGGGCCAAGTTCGTGCCGAACCCGGTGGCTTATCTAATTACTTGGGCCCCGCCTGCGCGGGGGCGAGGGTGGGTGGAAGGGGCGAAACGTCAAGCCGCCGTTTTCAGCGCGCCGGCCCGCTGCCAGAACGCCTGGAACGCCTCGCCGCTACTGAATGCGCGGCGCGGCAGCAGGAAAACGCCGTTCCCCTCCAGCCGGAACAGGATATATCCCCCCAGCCGGCCCACCGAGGCAATCGCCGCCCATGGCCGCATGCTGTCCTGGTTGCCCGCGCGCCGCTCCAGCCCGGCGTCGGTCAGCGCATAGTGGTGACGCCCCAGCATGGGGTTGCCGGCATCGAGCTTGAGCAGCATGGTCGCGATATTGATCGTCAGGGCAGACAGCCCCCCGCCCAGGGCGCCCCCGAGCGCGGCCACCGCCGCCACGCCCAGCGAGTACAGATTGTCCGGCGTGCGCGTCACCAGCACCAGCACGAAGATCGCCAGTGCCAGCCCGCCCATGAAAATCCAGTTGCCCTTCAGGCGCGGTATCATCGCCAGCGACACCAGGAACACGTCGCGTTTGGTGATATCGACCGTCACCTGCATCATGCGGAGCCGGGCAGGGCTTCGTCGCTGTTGAGCCACTCGTACAGCGCCGTGGTGGCCATCGGACGCGCGAACAGGAAGCCCTGCGCCAGCGGGCAGCCGAGCGACTGCAATATCTCGGCCTGGCGTTCATCCTCGACCCCTTCGGCGATCACCGACAGCCCCAGGTTGCGCCCGAGCTGGATAACCATTTCGGCAATGCTGCTGCCGCGCGCCGAATTGGTGATTTCGGTGACGAATGCGCGGTCGATCTTGAGCCGGTCCACCTGCAGCCGCTGCAAATACGAGAGCGACGAAAAACCGGTACCGAAGTCGTCGATCGCGATCGACACGCCGGTGTGCTTGATCTGGGCCAGCATCTTGATCAAGAGGTCCGGCTCTTCCATCGCCATCGATTCGGTGATTTCGAGTTCGACGAATTCCGGCGGCGCCCCGGTTTCTTCCAGCGCGGAGCGCAGCATGTCCAGAAAATACGGGTGGCGGAACTGCACCTGCGAGACGTTGATCGACATGGTGAACTGGCGGTGCCCGGCGTCGCGCAGGCGCACCAGTTCGTGGCAGGCGCTGCGCAGCACCCACTCGCCGATGTCGATGATCAGGCCCGAATATTCGGCGATGGGAATGAAGCGGTCCGGCGAAATATAGGTGCCGTCGGCGGTCTGCCAGCGCAGCAGCGCTTCGGCGCCCACCGGGCAGCGCCCCACCAGGTCTATCTGCGGCTGGTAGACGAGGAACAGCTCGCCCTTGGCGAAGCCGGTGCGCAGCGCGTGCATCATGCGCACGCGTTCGCGGATTTCCACGCCCATGCTGCGCGAAAAATAGAAGTGCCCGGCGCGCTGCTGGCTCTTGGCGCGCTTGAGGGCGATGTCGGCATCCTTGAGCGCATCGGCGCCGCTGCCGTCGTGTTCCGACAGCCGCACCAGGCCCAGGGTGGCCGACAGCTGCACATCCTGGCCATCGATCGAGAAGGGCGTTTCGAACAGCTCGAGGATCCGCACCGGATTGACCGCTTCGGCATCGCCCAGCACGGAGAAAATATCGCCGCCGATGCGCGCCACGGTGAGCTGCTGGCCGAGGCGCTGCTGCAGGCGGGTGGCCACGGCGACGAGCAGCATGTCGCCGAACTGGTGTCCCAGCGCGTCGTTGGTTTCGGCGAAGTGGTCGAGGTCGACCAGCGACAGGGTG
Organism: Massilia pseudoviolaceinigra; assembly: GCF_030846505.1. Lineage (NCBI taxonomy): Bacteria > Pseudomonadati > Pseudomonadota > Betaproteobacteria > Burkholderiales > Oxalobacteraceae > Massilia > Massilia pseudoviolaceinigra. Next base: position 163,071 of record NZ_JAVCWL010000011.1, read on the forward strand.
GCGTCGTTGCGCGCCGGCCCGGCAATGGTGGCGTCGAGGATTTCGACCAGGCGCGTGCGGTTGGGCAGCTTGGACAGCTGGTCGTAGAACGCCGCATTGTGCAGATGCGTCACCAGTTCGACGTTATCGAGCCCCACGGCGACATTGCTGCAGAAGACTTCGAGCAGGCGCTGGTCGATCTCGCCGAGCGCACGGCCCGGCGCCAGGTAGGCGACGAAATCGCGGCTCGATTTCCCGGCGAAGAACAGGGTGACGGTGCCTGGCTCGTAGATGTTGCGGCGCTGGGCCAGGGTGCGCTCCATGGCCGTGGCGACCGTGGCGTCCTCCAGCGCGGTCAGCTTGCCGGCGCCAAGCCGGCGGTAGGCGCCGGCGGTGGCGATGATGTGCAGTTCGCGGCAGCGCCCGTCGGGGCACTCCTGCACGCACAGCACGCCGTTCGGCTCCACGTCCAGGATATCGGCGATCTGGGCCAGCACCCCGGCGGCGAAGTTCTGCACCCCGTGCAAAGCCATCAGCTCGGTGCTGGCGCGCACCACCAGGTCCAGGCCGCGCCGGTTGGCGCTGATCGCGCGGATTTGTTCGTACGAGCGGATGGCCGCCGTCACCGTCGTAAACAGCTTGATGCGGGTCAGTTCGGACTTGGTCTTGTAGTCGTTGATGTCGAAATCGCGGATGGCGTCGATCTCGGGCGCGTAGCCCGGCTGCCCGGTGCGCAGGATGATGCGCACGTCGGCCAGCTTGAGCGTTTCGCGGATGTAGCGCACCAGGTGCAGGCCGGCGTCGTCCTGTTCCATCACCACGTCGAGCAGGATGACGGCGATGTCGTGTTCGTGCTTGAGCATTTCGCGCGCCTGGCCGGCCGAGTAGGCGTGCACGAATTCGAGCGGACGCTGTTGCATGTCCAGGTTGCCGAGGGCGAAGGTGGTGGTCGAGTGCACGTCTTCGTCATCGTCGATGATCATCACGCGCCAAACGCCGTTCGCACCCCCGGCTACCGGCGCTGCGGAATGTTCCTCCAAAAATACCAGGTCGTCGTGGTCGTCCTCAAGGTCGTCCAAGGGCGTGCTCGATGGGGGCATGTGTCGCTTCTCCAGGCGTTTCTCGGTAATGACGCGTCGCCAGTATACGTCCAATTGTTACAGTAACGCATATCCACGCGGACAGGGCGACACAGGTTGCGGAACAAGCACTGCTTTCCAACAGGATGCCACGAATTCGGCTGACTGTATCTATTAACGATAAGAAAAAGAAATTGCACAACGCAGCAAGCGAATTGACAAAATGCTCAGTCAGCTCGGCAGCGACCGGGCGGCTGTTGGCCGGTGCCGCCAGCAAAAGCGCGCGGGCTGGTAGAATTGGCTTTTCCGACACTCACTTTCTTATCATGTCCGGCAATTCTTTTGGCAAGCTGTTTACCGTTACAACGTTTGGCGAGTCGCACGGACCGGCCATCGGCTGCGTGATCGACGGCTGCCCGCCGGGCCTGGTGTTGTCCGAAGCCGACATCCAGCCCGACCTCGACCGCCGCAAGCCGGGCACCTCGCGCCACGTTACCCAACGCCAGGAAGCCGACACGGTCGAGATCCTGTCCGGCGTGTACGAAGGCAAGACCACCGGTACGCCGATCATGCTGATCATCCGCAACCAGGACCAGCGCAGCAAGGATTACGGCAATATTGTCGAGAGCTTCCGGCCCGGCCACGCCGACTACACCTATTGGCACAAGTATGGCGTGCGCGATCCGCGCGGCGGCGGGCGCTCCTCGGCGCGCCTGACGGCGCCCGTGGTGGGGGCGGCGGCCATCGCCAAGAAATGGCTGCACGAGCAGTACGGCACCGTCTTCATGGGTTGCATGAGCCAGCTGGGCGACATTGCGGTGCCGTTCGAGGCGTGGGAACACGTGCCGAACAACCCGTTCTTTGCCGCCAGCGGCGACGCCGGCCTGATCGCGCGCATGGAAACGGCCATGGATGCACTGCGGCGCGATGGCGACTCGATCGGCGCGCGCATCGATGTGGTGGCCAAAAACGTGCCGGTGGGCCTGGGCCAGCCGATCTACGACAAGCTCGACGCCGACATCGCCTACGCCATGATGGGCATTAACGCCGTCAAGGGCGTGGAAATCGGCGCCGGTTTCCGCTCGGTGGCCCAGCGCGGCTCGGAGCATGGCGATGAGCTGACCCTGGAAGGCTTTGTCGGTAACAACGCCGGCGGCGTACTTGGCGGCATTTCGACCGGCCAGGATATTACGGTGTCGATTGCGATCAAGCCGACCTCGTCGATCCGCACGCCGCGCCGTTCGATCGACAAGGCGGGCAATCCGGTGATGGTCGAGACCTTCGGCCGGCACGACCCTTGCGTGGGCATCCGCGCCACGCCGATCGCCGAGGCCATGCTGGCCCTGGTGCTGATCGACCACGCGCTGATGCACCGCGCCCAGTGCGGCGACGTGCGGGTCGATACGCCGAAAATTGCCTGACGCCGGCGCGGGGCGCGGCGCTGCGCATATCGCCCCGTCGCTCGCCCCGTTTTCCCTGTTCCTGTTTGCGTATTACGCGCAGGTCGGCGCCTTTGCCATCTACGCGACCCTGTTCTTCGCCGCGCGCGGCATGAGCGCGCCCGAGATCGGCGTGCTCATGTCGCTGATCCAGGTCATGCGCATCATCGGCCCCAACCTGTGGGGCTGGCTGGCCGACCATAGCGGCCAGCGCGTGCGCGTGCTGCGCCTGACCACCGCCGGCGCGCTGCTGGCGTTCAGCGGCATGTTCTTCGCCGCGACCTACTTCCAGTTCATCGCCGTGATGGTTGCCTTCAACCTGTTTTCGAGCGCGCAGGCGCCGCTGGCCGAAGCGCTGTTGCTGTCGGCGCTGCGCGGCGACGCCAGCAACTACGGGCGGGTGCGCATGTGGGGTTCGGTCGGCTTCATCGTGGCGGTGCTGGCCGCCGGCTGGCTGCTCGACTGGCTCGGCGTGAACGCCTTGCCGTCGATCGCGCTGTTCCTGCTGGTGTGCGTGGCGGCGTCTGGCCTGCTCATCGTGCAGGCGCCCGCATTGCCCCATGCGCAAGCGGCGCCGGGCTTGTGGAGCGTGCTGCGGCGGCGCGAAGTGATCGCGTTTTTCGTCTCGGCCGCGCTGATGGCGGGCGTGCACATGTCGCTCAATGCCTTCTATTCGCTGTACCTGGAGCAGGCTGGCTACAGCAAGCCGGTGATCGGCGCCATGTGGGCGCTGGGCGTGGTGGCCGAGGTGGCGTTTTTCTATTTCCAGGCGCCGCTGCTGCGCCGCTTCGGTGCGCAGCGCGTGATGATGTGCGCGTTCGCGGTGGCTGCCGTGCGCTTTCCGCTGATCGGCGCGGCCGGCCAGCTGCTGCTGGTCCTGGCGCTGGCGCAGCTTCTGCACGCGGCAACCTTTGCCGCGCACCTTTCAAGTTCGGTGATGGTCATGCAGCGCTGGTTCGCGGGCCCGCTGCAGGCGCGCGGCCAGGCGCTGTACATGAGTCTTGCCTACGGCATCGGCGGTACCGCCGGCGGCCTGCTGATGTCGCTGTGCTGGGACCGCATCGGGCCGCAGTCGGTGTTTTATCTGGCGGGGGCGCTGGCGGTGGGGGCCGCCGCCAGCGCCGCGCTGTCGTTCCGCTGGCAGCGCGCGTACGCGTAAGACCGGGGCGCCGTCTGCTACTGCCAGGCAGCGCCGTCCCGACACGCCTTATCTTTCGACGGCGCCCAGGTCAATCGCCGTACCGACCACAGGACGTGGAATCGCGCCCGGCTTGAGCTGCCACTGCACCGGATGCGCCAGCGCATTGCGGTGCGGTGGCTGGCCTGCGTTGACCACCACGCTGCCAGTCAGTGGAATCGAACTCGCCACATCGACCGGCGACGCGCTGCCGGAGATCATGTTGCCTTGGCCATTGAGCTGGCCAGGCACGGCGCCGTCGCGCCAGCCCGTCGTCGCCCAGTTCTTGCCGAGGTTGACGATGCCGCCCGCGGTCCAGCCGGGACCCACGCCCGAATTCGAACGCATCTTGAAGGCCGTGACGCTTGGCGCTGCCACAAACACGTTGTTCCATACTTCGGCCGTCTCTTCGGTGGTCGACAACTGGAACATCGACACATTCGCGCCCGTCATGTGCACGGTGTTATTGAAGAAGTACAAGGTGCCTTTGCGGAAAATCGGCTCGCCCCAGGTATTGCCCGCAGCGCTGTAGAAGTGGTCGCCGCCGTAGTGGATGAAGCTGCCGTGGTCGCCGTTTTTGACGATCACGTTGCCGTAGACGAAGGTCGAGCGGTAAGCCGGATCGCGCGTCGCGGTGACGGGGAAGTCTTCCGCTTCAACCAGGTCGATGGCACGCGCGCCCGTTTCGATGCGGTTGTAGCGCACCACGGTGCCGGTCGAGCGATCCTTGATCGAGTTGCCTCGTGCGCCGGCACGCACCGGACCATAGTGGTTGAACTCGAACACGATGCCCGCGCTGGCGGTGTAGCTGGTATGCAGGCGGTCGCTGCCGACGATACCGTTGTTCCACATGTGGTTGCCGGCGATGCGGATCTGCTTGCTGACCGCAAAGTCTCCCTCGTCGGTCGACTTGGTATACAAGGCTTGCTGGCAGTCGCTGATGTCGTTGTCGGCGATCGTGATGTGCTGGCCGCGTTCGACCCGGATGCAGCTGCCCAATTCCGGATAGGTTTTTTGCGCGCCGGCCGAGTTGTAGTAGCTATAGTTCGGGTGCGAGCGGCGCACGGCCAGGCCATCGATCTGGATGTGGCTCGGGAACGCGGTGTAGGCGTCGGTTGCCTTCTGCTTGATCAGGATGATGGCGCGTCCCTCGTGGATTTCGCGCGACGAGGTGCCGCCGTAGCTGGCTGCCAGCGCGCCGCGGGTGCGGGCGTTTTGGCCGTCGATGACGGGACGTTCGCCGTTCGGGCCGCGCACGCCGCAGATGCGCAGGGGGCCTGGGCCGTGCCTTTGGCCGACACCATGAATTTGCCGGCGTAGGGTGCGGCGCGGTAAAAGATGCGCACGGTGTCGCCGGCGGCGAGCGATTCCCACGGCACCATCTCGAGCGAGCCGTACTGCTTGCCGTCGCCGACCTGCAAGTCGCGCCCGGGGCCGGTGTGTTCGCACGGTGCCAGGCCCAGTGCGGACGGCGGCGTCGGCGTCGGGGTCGGCGTCGGCGTTGGGGTAGGCGTCGGCGTCACCGGACCGGCCAGCAGCAGCGGCGTGGAACCGGACAGGCCCGTATCCATGGTCGCGGTAATGATCACCGGGTTGCTCGGTGGCATGGTCAACGGGGCGATGTAGCGGCCATTTTGCGAATTGATGTAACCGTAGGTCGCGTTACCGCCAGGGATGCCGTTGACCGACATTTTCATGGAACGGCCAACGCCGTCCAGTTTGCCGGTCGCCCAGACCGAGGAGCCGAGGGGGTAGGGCGCCACGCCGCCGCTGAGGCTGACCGTGACGGTGGCCGAAAAGGCCGGCGCCGCCACCATCATCAGCCCGACCTGGGCCAAGCGCGGGAATGTTAAATTATTCATGAATTCTTTCTGCTTATGTAATTGAAATGACATGCATGGAATCAGCCAGCTTGTGCCGGAAACCAGCGGTACCCGAGCTGCTCGCGGTGGGCGACGGCGGGACGCACCAGCCAGGCCAGCGAGGGTGCCATGATGCATATAAGTCAATTACAAACAGATTACCGGTTGTAATTATTTTAACTTTTTGTTGCGCGCGGACGGCGCTGCGGCGGCGCCGGGCGGCGCGCGCGAGGTGAGGCGGGCCGGTGTCCCGGCCCGTGCGGTCAGCGCGGCTTGGCTGCCGCGGCGGCCGTTTCCACCTGCTGGCGGCGCACCACGGTCTTGACGATCAGCGCGCGCAGGTCGTTGAGCAATGCGAATTCGGTCTGGCTCAGGTGGATGGCCGGGAAGCTGTCGTCCCAGTCGCCGTAGATGAAGCCGACCGGCTGGCCGTTCGACGACAGCGGCAGGATCACGAAACTGCGCCCGCCCGACAGCGAATCCTTCCACCACTGCGGCAGCTTGGCCGCGAACTTGGTGTCGTGCGCGTTTTCGACAAAAATCACGCGGTCGCTGCCGAGCGAGGCATGGAACACGTTGGCGCTGTAGGCATCGTCAAAACTGAGGCCGCCGATCAGGTCCTTGACGCCGTCGCCCAGTCCCATCTTGGCGACGTACTTGTTCTCGCGGCGGTTGCGCAGGAAGGCCACGGCGCGCGAAAAGGTCAGGCCCTGGTACACCGTCTCGAGCGCCATCGACATCATCTGGCCCGGGTTGGCCGTGGCGACGACGTCGCGCATGTCGGAGACACCCGACAGGAGCACCTTGTTGCCCTCGGCGCGCATGCGGCGCGTGGCGATGTCGGCTTCGCGCTTCTCGGCCGGCTTGGCCAGCGGCGCGATCGACAGGTCGGCCGCCGCCGTCTCCTTGGCTTTTTCGATGGCGCTCATGAGATGGTCCGGCGCGACCCCCAGCATCGACGAGAAACTGCTGGCCAGCGCGCGCACGTTGGCGGCCCCCGCTTCGTCGTCGTTCCACAGGGAGCTGGCGCATTGCGAGGACATGGTCGATACCGCGGCCAGCCAGTCTTCGTGGGTGAACGCGTCGCCGCGCTCGGCCGGCTCGACCCGGCGCATGCCGTTGATCAGATTTTTCGGCAAGCCCCAGTGTTCGGCGGCGGCGCGCCCGATGTCTTCCATCGTCAGGCCGAGCACCGGCGGCGCGGCGGCGTCTTCGCCACCGGTGCCGCCGACCGCCTGCAGCGCGGTCCAGCGTTCGGGCATGTAGAAGGTGATCATCATGCGCCCGAGCGTGTGCAGCATCGAGCACACCACCGCTTCTTCGGAGTCGCGCGCGGCGGCGCTGGCGGCGACCTGCTGCGCCACCATCCCGGCCAGCACCGCTTTTTCCATCTCCACGTGGGCGATGGCCGAATCGGGCGAGGCGCGCGTCAGTTCCTCGATCAGCTTCAGGCCCAGCGCCAGGTGGCCGATCGCTTCGGTGCCGAGCACCAGCACCGCCTTGGTGACGGTGTTGATGCGCTGGCCGAAGGCCGAATACATGCCGCTGTTGGCCAGGCGCAGAACCTTCTGGGTCAGGACCGGGTCCGACAGCACCGTTTGCGTCATGCTGAACTGATGCTCGTCCTCGCCGCGCATGGCGCCGAGAATGGAACTGATGGCCTTGGCGAAGCCGGGCATGTCGCCGCGCCGGCGCACCCGTTCCCACAACTGGTTCAGAGTGGCGTCGGCGCTGGCCGGGCCGGGCGGAGCGGTATGGAGCAGTGCGCCGGCAATCATCGTATCCCCGCCTGCGGTTCGAGCGGCATCAGGGACGCGTACAGGTCTTCCCTGAGGGCGGCCATGGCCGCGTGGGCCGGCATCGGTTTGCCGGTCAGGTAGCCCTGGATGTACTGGCAGCCGCGCTGGTCGAGGTAATCGAGCTGCGCTTCGGTTTCCACGCCTTCGGCCACCACCGACAGGCCCAGGTGCTTGGCCAGGTCGAGCACCGCGTTGCAGATCGCGCCATCCTTGGGGGCGTCGGGCAAGTCCTTGACGAAGGCGCGGTCGATTTTCAGCACCGAGATCGGGAAGCGCTTCAGGTACGCCAGCGAGGAATAGCCGGTGCCGAAATCGTCGATGGCGATGCGCGCCTGTCGCTCGGCCATCTTGACGAGGATGGATTCTGCGTGCACGGGGTCGATCATCAGGGTTCCTTCGGTGATTTCGAGGACCAGCTGGCTGCCGCTCATGCCGGAAAAGGCGAGCGCATGGTCCAGGACCTCGAGGAATTTATCGTTGCGAAACTGGCGCGGGCTGATGTTGACCGAGATGTACAGCGATCGCTTGGCCACTTCCTCGAACTGCCTGAGCTGCACGCAGGCTGCCTTCAGGGCCCAGGCACCGAGCAGATTGATCAGGCCATTGGTCTCGGCGATGGGGATGAAGCGCACCGGCGGCACCATGCCCAGGGTCGGGTGCTTCCAGCGCATCAATGTCTCGAAGCCCTGGATGCGGCGCGTGGGGGCGTCGACGATCGGCTGATAGTAGAGCAGGAATTCGCCTTCGCGCACGGCCTGGAACATGGCTGCTTCGAGCGAAATGTCGTGTTCCGGCGGGCCGCTTGTGCGCGGGCTGTAGACCAGGCAGCGCGCCTTGCCGGTTTCCTTGGCGCGCGACATGGCGGCGTCGGCCAGCGCGACCAGCTGCACTTCATCTTCGGCGTGCTCGGGAAACAGCGCCAGTCCGATCGAGGCGCCGATGTAGATGATGTGCTTGTCGACCTCGAACGGCGCCTGCAGGGTGGCCAGCAGGCGCCCGCTGACCAGCTTGATCTGGGCTTCGGTGCAGGTGCCCGGCAGGACCACGACAAACTCGTCGCCGCCGATGCGCGCCAGCGTGTCGCTGTCGCGCAGGGTCTTGCGCAGGCGCGCCGCGGCGATGCGCAGCACGGCGTCGCCGACCGGGTGGCCCAGGCCATCGTTGACCTTCTTGAAGCCATCGAGGCCAATGGTGGCGACCGAAAAATTCTGGCCCGAGCGGCGCGCGTGGGCGATCACCATGCGGATCCGGTCCGACAGCAGCAGGCGGTTGGGCAATTCGGTCAGGGCGTCGTGGGTGGCCAGGTGGCGCAGGCGTTCCTCGGTGTCGCGCTGGGCCGAGATATCGCGCCCGACCACCAGCAGGGCGGCGTCGCCGGCGCGTTGCAGGCGGCCCAGGCGCAGCTCGAACCAGACATCCTTGCTGCCGGTGTGCAGGCGCACGTCGAGCCGGGTGGGCTGGGCGGCGGCGCCGGCATCGAGCAGTGCGGCGCGCAGCGCGGCCCGGTCGACTTCGGGCGCCAGCGCCACCAGCGTGGCGTCGGCGCCCTGGAGCGCGAACAGGGACCGGGTGCGCTCGCTGGCCGAGACGATCCGGCCCGCCGCGTCGAGCCGAAACACGATGTCGCCCGCCGCTTCCATGAACTGGTCAAGCTCGGCGGCCGTATCGCCGTGGAGAACTGATGGGGCACTGGAGCGCATTGTGAAATCGTTACCTTCGTAGTGTGGCTTGCCGCGGGAGGCCGGGTGCCCGGTCGGCCTGGTCTGGTTTAGCAAATCGCTATGCAATGTGGCACGGAAAGATTCTAGGATGCATCAAAAATCGCCGGTGCGGTGCGTCATTTAATGTTGCTTGAGCGAACGCAAATGCCAGTGTGCCAGACGGGCGGGAAAGCAACTCTTGCCCTGTTTTCGCCTTTGGGCTAGGCTGTAGCGCGACACGCCGCCGTTTTTCCGGCCCGGATTGCTATTGTCGCTCACCCAGAGCTTTTCGGGGGTGTGCGCACTTGGATTATGCTGCTTTTGCGCAATATTTTCGGGGCCCGCACCCGTCCAGACCATGAATCCCTACGATACCCACGAAATTTTCAATCAGGCAAGCGCATTCGAAAATATCAACCTGTACGGCTGCGATCCGGCGCTGCAGGAAGCGGTCGCGCGCGAAGGGGCGGGGTGGGCTGGCGATGGTCTGCACGCGCTGGGGGCACAGCTGGGGCGGGCCGAAGTGCTCGACCTGGCGCGCCAGGCCAATGTGAATAAACCCGTGCTGCATAATGTTGACCGCAGCGGGCGCAGGATCGATGAAGTCGAGTTCCATCCGTCCTGGCACCAGTTGATGGCGCTGATGATCGGGACCGGCGTGCACGCCACGCCCTGGGAGGCGGCGCGGCCGGGCGCGCAGGTGGCGCGCGCGGCCCAGTACATGCTGTTCGGGCAGGTCGAAAACGGCGCCCAGTGCCCGGTCACGATGACCTACGCCTCGGTACCGGCGCTGCGTCAGGCCGGCGCCATCGGCGCCAAATGGCTGCCCAAGATCCTGTCGCGCCAGTACGATCCGCGCTCGCTGCCGATCGAGCAAAAGAGCGGCGCCCTGATCGGCATGGGCATGACCGAAAAGCAGGGCGGCACCGACGTGCGCGCCAACACCACCCGCGCCGCCATGCTCGATGCGGGCGAGGCGCGTGCGCGTTTCGGGGAGGAAGGCGCGGACGCCTGGCGCATCGTCGGCCACAAATGGTTCTTTTCGGCGCCGCAGTCGGACGCCCACCTGATCCTGGCCCAGACCGACGAGGCGGGCAGCGCCGGCCTGACCTGTTTCTTTGTCCCGCGCTACCTGCCCGACGGCAGCCGCAATGCAATCCGCGTGCAGCGCCTCAAGGACAAGCTGGGTAACCGCTCGAACGCCTCGTCCGAAGTCGAATTCTGCGACGCCGTGGGCTGGCCGGTGGGGAAGGTGGGACGCGGCATTGCGACGATTCTGGAGATGGGCGGGCATACCCGGCTCGATTGCGTGATCGGCAGCGCCGGCATCATGCGCGCGGCCCTCACGCACGCCCTGCATCACGCGCGCGGACGTGCCGCCTTCGGACGCCCGCTGGCCGGGCAGCCGCTGATGCAGAACGTGCTGGCCGACCTGGCGCTCGAATCGGAGGCCGCAACCGCGTTCGCGCTGCGCCTGGCGCGCTGTTTCGACAACGCCGCCGATCCGGCCGAAGCGCTGCTGGGGCGCATCCTGACCCCGGCCGGCAAATACTGGCTGTGCAAGCGCGGCCCGGCATTCGGCGCCGAGGCGATGGAAGTCATGGGCGGCAACGGCTACGTGGAAGACGGTCCGCTGGCGCGCCTGTACCGCGAATTTCCCGTCAATTCGATCTGGGAAGGCTCCGGCAACGTGATGTGCCTGGACCTGCTGCGCGCCTTCGGCAAGACGCCGGCGGCGCGCGCGGCGCTGGCGGGGGAACTGGCGCTGGCCGGCAGCGGCAACGCGGCATTGAACGCTTGCACCGAACGCCTGCTGGCCGACCTCGATGGCGCCCAGGGCGACGAATTCGGTGCGCGCCGGCTGGCAGAACGCATCGTGATCGCGGTGCAGGCCGCGCTGCTGCTGCGCCACGCGCCGGTTTTTGTGAGCGAGGCATTTATCGCCTCGCGCGTGGCGGTCGATGTGGGCGGGGCTTTCGGACGCCTGCCGCAAGGCGTCGATTGCGCGGCGATCCTTGCGCGCGCACTGCCGGTCTGACACCTGACCCGAGAATATTCCCGCGAAATGCGGACAAGCGCTCGGTTTGCGGGATAATACGGGTACAAGCCACAACAACGATAACTGAATCGAACTCCATGAAACAAGATCCACGCTTTCCCAACCTGTTCATCCTCAACCACCCGCTGATCCAGCACAAGCTCAGTCACATGCGCGAACGCGACACGTCCACGCGCACGTTCCGCGAGCTGCTCAAGGAAATCACGCTGCTGATGGGTTACGAAATCACGCGCGATCTGCCACTGACCACGCGCCAGATCGAAACCCCGCTGGTGACCATCGACGCCCCCGTCATCGCCGGTAAAAAACTGGCGATCGTGCCGATCCTGCGCGCCGGTATCGGCATGAGCGACGGTTTGCTGGAACTGGTGCCGTCGGCGCGCGTGGGTCACGTCGGCGTGTTCCGCGACCCGGAAACGCATAAACCGGTCGAGTACCTGGTGCGCCTGCCCGACACCACCGACCGCATCTTCATCCTGTGCGACCCGATGGTCGCCACCGGCAATTCGGCGGTGCATGCGATCGACGTGCTGAAAAAGCGCGGCGTGACCGACGAACAGATCATCTTCCTGGCCCTGGTGGCCGCGCCGGAAGGGGTGCAGGTGGTGCAGGACGCGCATCCGAACGTGAAGCTGTATGTGGCCTCGCTCGATTCGCACTTGAACGAGCATGCCTACATCGTGCCGGGCCTGGGCGACGCGGGCGACCGCATTTTCGGTACCAAGTAAGCCGCGCGATGGCCACGCTGATCGACCAGGAGTTCTTCGCACGCCTGCACGCGCTCAACGAGAAGTTCGCTGCCAGCGTGCCGGCCACGCTGGCGCGCCTGGAGGAGCTGCGCGCCAGGTTCGATCCGGCCGCCGCCGATGCGGCCCTGGTCAAGGAGCTGCATCAGTGCCTGCATACCATCGCCGGCTCGGCGGCCACGTTCGGGTTCCGCGCGTTCGGCGGCCAGGCGCGCCAGCTGGAGCAGCGCCTGCGCGTGCTGATGGCCTTCGAGCTGATCGCACCCAAGGACTGGAACGACTGGCTGCACGCGCTCGACGAATACATCGCGTGGGCGCGCCTTGACCCCAAGGCGGCTGTCTATCCGGGCCAGCCTGAGTAAAAGCGAACGCCGGTAAGGTGCCACGCGGCCGCTGTCGGCCTGCGATGCCACCATAGGGGCGGCCGGCAGCGCCTCACGACGACACCGGCCGGATCGCTACCGTTTGTCGACATTCCCCTGAAACCGCAAGAAAACGACAACGCACGTACTTTTTTGCCAATTGTGCGCGCATGCAAGGTCAAGTGGGCGTATCGTTTGATCTAACGCAAACTTCGGCAGTGTCGATGTTCTATATTCGTCGTACTGCCGCTGCAAATCCGGTGCTGTAAAAGTTGATATTCTGAATTTTTACGGCTTCCGGGAAGTTTATTTTGCAGGGGACGTGTTTTTTGTGTTTTATTCGGTATAATGCGGGATCGTTGTGATTCGAGGTAGTTGTGCAGTCTGTCTGTCATTTCTTTCTTGCTTCGTCAAACGATCTAAAACGGGCGTAAGCCCAACTTAACTGAAATAGGAAATTGTAATGGCAACTGGCATCGTAAAATGGTTCAATGATTCGAAGGGTTTTGGCTTTATCACTCCTGATGAAGGCGGCGAAGATCTGTTCGCTCACTTCTCGGCGATTCAGTCGAACGGCTTCAAATCTTTGCAAGAGAACCAACGCGTCTCTTTCGAAGTAACCGCTGGCCCTAAAGGCAAGCAAGCTTCGAACATTCAGCCAATCTAATCGCTGAGTCAACGACAAAAAATCCTCGGTTTCCGGGGATTTTTTTTGTCTAGCTTTTCGTCGGCCCGCCTCGTGCGGGCCGATGGCGTTCTGGAGCGGCCATCTAGGCGCGCCAGTAATCGGGCTGCGCGTAGGTGCGGCGCAGGAAGTCCACGAAGGCGCGGATGCGCAAGGGCAGGTGGCGGCGCTGCCCGAACACCGCGTAAATGTCGTTGCCCGGCGCCGCAAAGCGGTCCAGCACCGTGCACAGGGTGCCCGCTTCGATCTCCGTTCCCACTTCCCACATCGAGCGCCACGCCAGGCCTTTGCCCGCCAGCGCCCAGTCGTGCAGCACTTCGCCGTCGTTGCAGACCATGTTCCCCGCCACTTTCAGGGTCACCAGCTTGCCGTTGTCGCGGAAGGTCCAGCCACGCTGGCTGCCTTCGCTGCTGATCGCCAGGCAGTTGTGGCGCGCCAGGTCGGCCAGCGTTTCCGGTATGCCGTGGCGTTTCAGGTAGGCGGGGGAGGCTACCAGCACGCGCTGATTGTCGGCCAGCTTGACGCCGATCAGGCTCGAATCGGACAGGCTGGCGATGCGGATCGCCACATCCACCCCTTCGCCGACCACATCGACCACCCGGTCGTTCAGATTGAGGTTGACCGTGACATCCTGGTGCTCGGCCAGGAACGAGGGCAGCAGGGGCGCGACGTGCTGGCGCCCGAAGCCGGCCGGCGCCGACACCAGCAGGTGGCCGCTGGCGCGCGCGCTGCGTTCGGCGACGGCCGATTCGGCTTCTTCGAGTTCGCCCAGGATGCGCTGGCAGTCTTCCAGGAAGGCCGCCCCTTCGTCAGTGAGCGCCAGTTTGCGCGTGGTGCGCTGCAGGAGCTTGACGCCCAGGCGCGCTTCGAGCGCATCGAGGCGGCGCCCGATCATGGCCGGTGCGATGCCCTCGGCGCGCGCCGCCGCCGACAGGCTGCCGCGCGCGACTACTTCGACGAAGGTGGAAATCTGACGGAACTGCCCCACGTGCTACTCCCTTTTATCTGTGACAAAAACGCACAGATGAATGTATTTTTTGTCTCGTTTAGCTACCAGTTAGTGAATATACTGGATGGCAGATGAAACGCCAACGGTCGCCTATACTGGCCGAAGACGATTTTTTGCATTCTTTACTTCTACAGGAGCACGCATGAGTATCAATATCCCCGCCGGCATGGAAATTACCGCCGAGATCAAGCCTGGCTATGACCAGATCCTGACCCCGGAAGCGCTGGCCCTGGTGGCGCGCCTGACGCGCGCCTTCGAGCCGCGTCGCCAGGAACTGCTGGCTGCGCGCGTGGCGCGCGCCACGCGGCTCGACGCCGGCGAGCGTCCCGACTTTTTGCCTGAAACCGCGCAGATTCGTGCCGGCGACTGGAAAATCGCGCCGATTCCGCCGGCACTCGAATGCCGCCGCGTCGAAATCACCGGTCCGGTCGAGCGCAAGATGGTCATCAACGCCTTCAATTCGGGCGCCGACAGCTACATGACCGACTTCGAAGACTCGAACACGCCGAACTGGGACAACCAGATCACGGGCCAGATCAATATGCGCGACGCCGTGCGCCGCACGATTTCGCTCGAACAGAATGGCAAGGTGTACAAGCTCAATGACAAGATCGCGACCCTGGTCGTGCGTCCGCGCGGCTGGCACCTCGATGAAAAGCACGTGCTGGTCGACGGCAAGCGCGTCTCCGGCGGTATTTTCGACTTCGCGCTGTTCATGATCCACAACGCCAAAGAGCAGCTGGCGCGCGGCGCCGGTCCGTATTTCTACCTGCCGAAGATGGAATCGCACCTCGAAGCGCGCCTGTGGAACGATATTTTCGTCATGACGCAGCAGGAACTGGGCCTGCCGCAGGGGACCATCAAGGCGACCGTGCTGATCGAAACGATCCTGGCCGCCTTCGAGATGGATGAAATCCTGTACGAGCTGCGTGAACACAGCGCCGGCCTGAATGCGGGCCGCTGGGATTACATCTTCTCGTGCATCAAAAAATTCAAGCTCGATAAGGACTTCTGCCTGGCCGACCGTCCGAAAGTGACGATGACGTCGCCGTTCATGCGCGCGTACGCCTTGCTGCTGCTGAAAACCTGCCACAAGCGTGGCGCCCCGGCGATCGGCGGCATGGCGGCGCTGATCCCGATCAAGAACGATCCGGAGAAGAACGAGATCGCCATGGGCGGCGTGCGCAACGACAAGGCGCGCGATGCGACCGACGGCTACGACGGCGGCTGGGTTGCGCATCCGGGCCTGGTGGAACTGGCGATGGGCGAATTCAAGAAGGTCCTGGGCGAGAAGCCGAACCAGATCGACAAGCAGCGTCCCGATATCGAGGTGACAGCGGCCGAACTGCTGGACTTCAAGCCGGAAGCGCCGATCACGGAAGCGGGCCTGCGCTATAACATCAACGTGGGTATTCATTACCTGGGCAGCTGGCTGGCCGGGAATGGCTGCGTGCCGATTCATAACCTGATGGAAGACGCCGCGACGGCGGAAATCAGCCGCTCGCAGGTGTGGCAGTGGATTCGTTCGACCAAGGGTGTGCTCGATGATGGCCGCAAGGTCACCGCCGACATGGTGCGCGCGATGATTCCGGAGGAGCTGGCCAAGGTGAAGGACGTCGCGCCGAATGGCGACAACCCGACCTATGTGCGCGCGGCGGTGATTTTTGAAGAGATGTCGACGTCGGAATCGTTTGCGGAGTTTTTGACGTTGCCGCTGTACGAAGAGATCTAAGAGCCGTCGTTCCTGGCATTGCCAGAAACGACTTCCCGCGTAGGCGGGAATCCAAGTTTTCTTTGCTGAGCGAGGGTGCCTTGGATTCCCGCCGAGTGCCGCCTTGGCGCGGGAAAGACGGTTTTGAGTGTAGCGTTGTACCCTAAGTGTACGCGCGGCGCAGGACTGTCAAACCCTCAACGCCATCGCCTCGCGCTTGATGATCAACTCAGCAAACTGCTCCGCCGGCATCGCCGGCGCCAGGTACCACCCTTGCAGCAGATCGCAGCGCTGCGCGCGCAGGTAGTCGAGCTGCGCTTCTGTCTCCACCCCTTCCGCCACCACTTCCAGCCTCAAACTGTGCGCCAGCGCGATGATGCCCGCGATGATGGCCGCGTCGTCGGCGTCGTGCGGCACGTCGGCCACGAACGAACGGTCGATCTTGATGATGTCGACCGGGAAGCGCTTCAGATACGACAGCGATGAATAACCCGTGCCGAAATCGTCGATCGACAGCCGCACTCCCAGCCCGCGCAGGCGGTGCAGTGCCTTGAGCGTATCCTGCGCGTGTTCCATCAGGGTGCTCTCGGTGATCTCCAGTTCCAGCAGGTCCGGCGGCAGGCCCGAGGCAACCAGCACCGCTTCCACCGTATCGGCAAAATTCTTTTGCAGCAGCTGGCGCACCGACAGGTTGACCGCCACCCGCATCGGCGGCAAGCCCTGGTCGATCCAGGCCTTGAGCTGCGCGCACGCGGTGCGCAGCACGAATTCGCCCAGCGGATTGATCAAGCCTGTCTCTTCCGCCAGCGGGATGAATTCGACCGGCGGCACCATGCCGCGGGTCGGGTGCTTCCAGCGCACCAGTGCTTCCATGCCGACGATGCGCTGGTTGTCGAAGCGCGCCTGCGGCTGGTAAAACACCTCAAGCTCGTTGCGCTCCAGCGCGCGCCGCAGGTCGCTTTCCAGGCGCACGTGCTCCGAAATGGCCTGTTCCATGGACGCTTCGTAGAACTGGAAGCCGGTATTGGTCTTCTTGGCGCGGTACATGGCGCTGTCGGCGCGCTTGACCAGGGTCGGGACATCGAGTCCGTCGAACGGATACATGGCGATGCCGACGCTGCTGGTGACGAAAATATCGTGGCCGTCGATCTGGAACGGCGCGGCCAGCACGCGGCAGATGGTCTGCGCCGCGGCGGCCGCCGGCGCCGGTCCGTCGACGTCGCCCAGGACGATCGTGAATTCGTCGCCGCCCAAACGCGCCACCATGTCGATGCTGCGCACCGCGCGCCGCACGCGCTGCGCCACCGCCACCAGCAGGCGGTCGCCGATGTCGTGCCCGAGGTTGTCGTTGACGTATTTGAAGCGGTCCAGGTCGAGGAACAGCACCGCCAGGGAGGTCTTGTTCACGCGCGCCTGGTCGACCGCTTGTCCGAGCAGGTCGAAGAACAGGGTGCGGTTCGGCAGCCCGGTCAGCAAGTCGTTGAAGGCCAGGTGGCGGATGCGCTTCTCGGCGCGGTTCGCTTCGATGATGCGGCGCACGCGCTGCGACAGCACGGCGTAGTGAATCGGCTTCGGAATATAGTCGCTGGCGCCGGCCGCGAAGGCCCGCTCGACCGAGGAATTGTCTTCCAGCGCGGTGATCATCAGTACCGGAATGCTGCTGCCGCCGGGCAGTTCCTGCATGCGCGCGCAGGCGGTGAAGCCGTCCATCACGGGCATGACCGCGTCCATCAGCACCACGTCGGGCTGGAAGCGCTTGAGCATCGTCAAGGCCTGGGCGCCGTCGGCCGCTTCTTCGACCTTGAAGCCGTCGCGCTGCAAGGTGTAGCGCAAGGTGCTGCGGGTACTGCGGTCGTCGTCGACGATGAGCACCTGCGGCACGTCGTCGCCGCTACCCTGGCCGGCAGCGTCGTCGCCGGTCACTTCAAGCGCGAGCGCGCTGGCCACCGCGTTGTAGGCCACGCGCAGGCGCGGCAGCAGCGGCACGATCAGTTCGGGGCGGCCGGCGATGCCGTGGTCTTCGGCTTCCTTGGCCAGTTGCGCCAGGTGGGTGGCACCCAGATTGCCGGAGGAACCCTTGATCGCATGCGCCTTGGCGCGCGCGGTGTCGAAGTCGCCGCCGTGGGCCGCCGCTTCCAGGTCGAGCAGGTATTGCGGCGTGTCTTCGAGGAAGGGGCTGATGGCCTGGGCCAGCGATGGTCCCATGATCTCGCGCAGCTTGACGAACATGGCCTGGTCGATCGGGCTTTCGCCGCTGTCGGCGGCGGGCTCGCTGCGCAGCTCTTCGCCGGGCGACGCATCGCCGGGCGACGCATCGCCGCGCGGCAGCCAGCGATCGAGCTTCTGGCGCAGCTCGAACAGGGTGATCGGCTTGGCGAGGTAGTCATCCATGCCGGCGGCCAGACACTTTTCGGCGTCGCCGCGCTGGGTGTTGGCGGTCATGGCGACCAGCGGCGTGCGCCGGCCGCTGCCTTGTTCGAACGCGCGGATGTGCGCGGTCGCTTCGTAGCCGTCCATCTCCGGCATGCTGCAATCCATCAGGATCAGGTCGAAGCTGCCGTTGCGGGCCGCTTCCAGCGCTTCGCGCCCGTTGGCGGCAAATTCGCAGGCGCAGCCGTTCATGGCGAGCATGCCGGCGGCGACCATCTGGTTGGTGCGGTTGTCTTCAGCCACCAGGATGCGGAACGAGGTGCGCGGCGGCGCGGCCAGCTGGCTCGCCATGGCCAGCGCGGGCGCCCTGGCGCCGGCCAGCAAGTCCTTGAGCGCCTGCAGCAGGCGGTCTTCGCGCAGCGGCTTGCCGAGCGAGGGATGGCCGTCGACCAGCGTGCCGCCCGAGGGCGTGCCGAAGCGGTCGAGGATCAGCACCAGCGTGCCGGGCGAATCGGCGGCGATCCGTCCCGCCAGGTCGTTGCCGTCGTCGTCCAGGGCGCCGATGTCCATCATGACGATGGCGTACGGACGCGCTTCCATGGCGCCAACCTTCAGCTGCAGCAGCGCTTCGCCGCCCCAGCGCGTGACGTGGCAGTCGATGCCGTGGCGCTGCATGGTCTGGGCCACGAAGCTGCGCACGATCTGGCTGTCGTCGACCACGATTGTGCGCAGGCCGGCCAATTCCGTGTGGGCCGGTTCCGGCAGTTCCTGCAGCGCGGCCTTGCAGACGATGTTGAAGGTGAAGGCGGTCCCTTCGCCGAGCGCGCTGTCGACCGTGATGGCGCCTCCCATCAGTTCGACCAGCTGCTTGCAGATGGCCAGGCCAAGGCCGGTGCCGCCGTATTTGCGGGTAGTCGACGGGTCGGCCTGGGCGAAGGACTGGAACAGGTGCTGCTGCTGGTCGGCGCTCATGCCGATACCGGTGTCGCGCACCTCGAAGCGCAGTCCGTACTCGGGCCCATCGGCCAGCGCGATACTGACCGCCACTTCGCCATGCTCGGTGAATTTGACGGCGTTGCCGAGCAGGTTGATGAGCACCTGGCGCAGGCGCAGCGAGTCGCCGTTGACGCATTGCGGCACGCCCGCGCCGAGCAGGTAGCCCAGTTCGACATCGCGCACCTGCGCCTGTTTGGCCACCAGTTCGATGACTTCCTCGAGCAGCGTGCGCAGGTCGAAATCGACTTCTTCGAGCGAGAGCTTGCCCGCTTCCATTTTGGAGAAGTCCAGGATGTTGTTAATCAGTTCGATCAGGGTGCGCGAGGAATTCCAGGCCACATCCACGCATTCGGCCTGGCGCTTGTTCAGGTTCATTTCCTTGAGCATGTCGAGCATGCCGACCACGCCATTGAGCGGGGTGCGCACTTCATGGCTGACGGTGGCGGCAAACTGCGCCTTGACCAGCGCCATGCTGACGGCGGCATCGCGCGAGTCCTTCAGTTCCGCTTCGCGCTGTTCGAGCACGTTCATCATCTTGTTGAAGGCGAGCGCCATGTCGATCAGGTCGCGCGGGCCGGCCGGGGCGGCGCGCATGCCCGATTCGCCCGCTTCGGCACGCTGCATCAGGCGCGAGAGCGCATGGAGCGGGTTGATCATGTGGCGCGTGAGCAGGCGCACGATGGCCAGCAGGATGGCGGCGAACGACAGCGTGACGATCAGGTTACCCACCAGTAGCGACAGCGTGAGGCGGTTCAGCGTATCCTTGGCGATGGCCACATGGACGTGGCCGAGCAGCTGTTTGGGCGGCTCCTGCAGGTCGAACGGCGAGGCCAGTCCCTGGCCGCCGAACACCGGCGCGGTGAAGTGCCAGGCCTGCGAGGTTTCATCGGCCAGCCGCGCCTGGGGTATGGGCGAGATGGGCGCCAGCGGCCCGGCCGGCGCGGCGCCGCTCTGGCTTTTCGAGAGCAGCACCTGGCGGCGCGTGTCGCTGATCTGCACGCTGAGCACATCGGGGAAGGTGAGGGTGGTAGCGACGACGTCCTGGGCGTTTTCGGGAGAGTGATACAGCAGCGCCAGGGTACTCTGGCGCGCCAGATTTTCGGCGATGCGCTCGCCCTGTTCGAGGAAGTAGTCGCGCATGCGGGTACGCGCTTCCCAGGAATTCATCAGCGAGGAAAACAGCGCCAGGCCAAGAATGGCGGCAGAGACGATGACTGTCAGTTGGCGGCGAAACCCCGTGCGGCGAAGGAAGTCATGGAACATCTACTCAGGGCTCCGGATAAATAAGGTCGAAGGTACGCTGCTGCTGGTAGCCGATGTTCAGGCCCATATGGCTGGCGGTACGCAGGTTGATGGCGGTGTGCAGTTCGCGCAGCGGCTGCACGCCTTTCTTGCGTTCCCCGGCGATGGCGCTTTCGGCGGAACTGGCCAGCGAGCGGCCCAGTTCCACGTTGTTGGGACTCATGGCGAACAGCGCGCCTTTTTTCACGTGCAGCACATTGCTGGAAAAGATAGGCACGCCGCTGTTCCACGCTTGCTTGAGGATCAGCGGGAGCAGGGTGCCTTCTTCGACCGTGGTGGTGTCGTGCGGGAGCCAGACGGCGTCGCGGCGGCTGTCGGCGCTGCTGAACAGGGTGGCGTAATGCTGGGCTGCCTGGCCCAGGTCGCGCGCTTCGTGCGACACCAGTTCCAGGCCCTGCCCGCGCGCCGCCTCGCGCGCAATGCGCAGCAGCCATTCGGTTTTTTTGGGGTCGTACACCACGATCACGCGCCGGGTTTCGGGCAGCAGTGCGCGCAGGCGCGCAAACAGCAGCGCCGGATCGGGGGTGAGGCTGATGCCGTTCAGATTGACGATTTCGGCGTCCGACAGCAGCAGGGCACCGCCCACCAGCACCTCGATATCGCTGTCGAGCGCCGAGGCCACGTTCAGGCCCTGGCGTCCGAGCGCGATGACGACACGGGTGCCGTTGCGCTTGAGCTGCGCATTGAGGTCGGCCGCGTCGAAGCGCGCATCGACCGCATAGCTGCGCACGCGCAGGCGGGTGCGCTCTTCGATCCCCTGGATCATGCCGATGAAGGCACCGCGAAACGGTTCCGACACGTTCGGATAGAGTACCGCGATGGTGTTCTTGCCGAGCGCCGCTTGCAGCTCGGGGCGGCGCAGCTGGTCTTCGAGCTGGGTGACGGTGATCGGCAGCATGCCGTATTGCCCGCCGCTGTCATAGCGCTCCAGCAGGCCGGGCGCCTGGGCCGTGGCCGGCGCCAGATCGTCGGCGATGGCCTCGGCGATGGCACGCGGCGCCGGTCCGGCCAGTAGCATCAACAGCAGCGCGGGCGCGCCAAACGGCGCGCGCGGCCGTCGGCGAGCGTTGAAAAAAAGTGTAGTCATTGCGTACAGCGGGGACGCGTGGTCCGGTTAATTTGTAAGCAGCCACGCATGTGGGCACACACCAGGCTGCAGTATACGTCACTGGAAGTAGCCCGAAAGAAAGAATTTAGAAAAACTAACAAAAAACCACTCTCACGGTTCCGGATACAGGAACTGGAAGCCGCGCTGGACAGACGGGCCGGCCGCGATGCCCAGATGGCTGGCGGTGCGCAGGTTCAGGGCAGCGTACACGTCGCGCAGAGGCAGCAGGCCGCGCGGCGGCGGTTCGCCCCCTAACAGGGCCGTGGCAAGATTGCCAAGGTTGCGTCCGAGTTCGATATTGTTCGGGTAGAGCGCGAACAGGGCGCCTTTCCGCACATGGAGGAAGCTGCTGGAAAAGACCGGCAAGGCGCGGTTCCACGCTTCGCGCAGCACCAGCGGCAGGATGGTGGTTTCGTCGACCGTGGTGGCGTCGGTGGGTAGCCAGATGGCGTCGCGCCGGTTGTCGGCGGCGGCGAAAGCGTTCTGATAGAGGCGCGCGGCGCCGGCCAGGTCGGGCGCTTCGAGCGGCGCCAGTTCGACGCCGTGCAGGCGGGCCGCGTCGCGCGCCAGCCGCAGCAGCCAGTCGTTGTGCTGCGGGTTGTAGACGACAATGACGCGGCGCACGCCTGGCGCGAGGCTGCGCAGGCGGGCAAACAGCAGGGCCGGGTCGGGACTGAGGCAGATGCCGGTGTGCCGGTCGCGCTCGGGCGAAGAGGAAATGCCGCTGACCACCAGGCCGAGCCCGGGGTCGAGCGTTTCGGCGGCCTTGAGGCCCTGGCGGCCGAGGGCGACGACGACGCGCACGCCCTGGCGTTTGAGCGCCGCGCCGAGATCGGCCGGGTCGTGTGCCGGAGCGAGCGGCCAGGCCTGTACGCGCTGGCGCATCTGTTCTTCGATGCCGCCGATGATGTCGGTGAACACTTTGCGCACCGGGTCGGGGAGGTCGGGAAAGAGCACCGCGACCGGGCCCGGCGCGGCAGGCTCGCTTGTAAAGATGGTTTGCGCGTGCAGCGGCGCATGCGGCGCGAGGGGGGCGGCCAGCGCGGCGCCCAGGCGCAGCAGCAGTGCGCGCCTGTCCGGAGCGGGCGGCGCAAGCTTATCGATGGCGCGGCGCCCGGCCATGGACGCGACGGCGCGGTTGCGCTATCGCTGTATCGGGCTGGTGGGCCGCGCTAAGGTATCGTCTCGGCATGTGATTATTCACACTGTTTCTTTGTAGAATATCTTAGCCGAGTTCTGGCGCCTTGAGTGTGCTGTCTTTACATCAACTGTGCTGGCGTGGCATTTAACAGACGTTTGATGGTTATCAGAACGTGTTTTTCCAGGTGCGCAGGGCGGCGAAGGCGGCTTGCGGCGGCGCTAGCGGGTCAAGTTTTCCCAAGGCAACCAGGTTGGCGACGATGTCGGGATGGCGGTCGCGCAGGAAAGGATTGGTGGCTTTTTCCAGGCCGATGGTCGAGGGCACGGTCGGGATGCCGCGCTCGCGTTTGGCCGTTTCCGTCACGATGCGCTGCGCGATCAGCGCGTTGGCCGGTTCGGCCGCGGCGGCGAAGCGCAGGTTGGACAGAGTATATTCGTGCGCGCAATAAACGGCCGTGTCGTCCGGCAGCGCGAGAAAACGCGCGAGGGACGTGCGCATCTGCCCGGGCGTGCCTTCGAACAGGCGCCCGCAGCCGCCGGCAAACAGCGTGTCGCCGCAGAACAGCCAGTGTTCGCCGGTTCCCTCGCGCAGGTAGGCGATGTGGCCCAGGGTGTGTCCGGGTACCTCCAGCACGCGCAGCGCCAGCGCCAGGCCGGGCACGTCGACCAGGTCGCCCTCGCCGAGCGGCACGCTGACCGTGGCGATGCTCTCGGCGCGCGGGCCGTACACTGGGACTTGCGCATGCGCGAGCAGTCCCGGTACGCCACCAATGTGGTCAGCATGATGATGGGTGAGTAAAATGGCGGTGAGCGTGAGATGATGCGCGGCCAGGGCCGCGATGACGGGCGCGGCGTCGCCGGGGTCGACCACGGCGGCGTGCACGCCATCGTGGATCAGCCACAGGTAATTGTCCTTGAAGGCGGGGACGGCGAGCACGCTCAAGGGGCGGGGCGTCGGATACGTCATAGTGAAGGTGTCGGCAAAGGGGTAGGCATGGATAGCGCGGCATCCGAAAAATCCATTATAGCGCTCGATGACTGGCTGCAGACGCCGGCAGGCGCTTACGTGCGCGCGTGGGAACAGGCTTGCCTCGACGAGCTGACGGCCGATATCTTCGGCTACAACGCGGTGCAGATCGGCTTGCCGCAGATCGATGCGCTGGCCGCCAGCCGCATGCCCAACAAGTGGCAGGCGGCCACGCGCACCTCGTCGCACGAGCAGGTGGCGCTGGGCGCGGGCAAGCGCCAGATTGCCGTGGCGCTCGATTTCGCCGAGCTGCCGTTCGCGTCGCAAAGCCTGGACCTGGTGGTCATGCCGCACGTGCTCGAATTTGCGGCCGAGCCGCATCAGGTGCTGCGCGAGGTCGAGCGGGTGCTCATTCCCGAGGGCCAGCTGATCATCTGCGGCTTCAATCCGGCCAGTTTGTGGGGTTTGCGCCAGGGGCTCAGACGCGTGACGCGCTCTGCCTATTTGCCGGTGGCGGGCGAATTCATTTCTATGCCACGTATGAAAGACTGGTTAAAATTGCTCAATCTGGGCGTGAGCCGCAGCCATTTCGGCTGCTATGCGCCGCCTTGCCGCACGGCGCAGTGGATCGAGCGCTATGCCTTCATGGAGCCGGCCGGGCAGCGCTGGTGGCCGTATCTGGGGGCGGTGTACATGGTGCATGCGATCAAGCGCGTCAAGGGCATGACCATGATCGGTCCTGCCTGGAATAAAAAATCGGCGACGGCGCCGCAAGCGGTGCCTGCCACCAATCGGAAGTAAAGACAGCGAAAGCAGAGAAAGACAGGATGAGCAAAGTAGAGATTTTTACCGACGGTGCGTGCAAGGGCAATCCCGGCACCGGCGGCTGGGGTGCCTTGCTGGTGGCCGACGGCCACGAGAAGGAAATCTGTGGCGGCGAACTCAATACCACCAACAACCGCATGGAGTTGCGCGCCGTGATCGAGGCGCTGAGCATTCTCACGCGTCCGTGCGAAGTGGTGCTGCACACCGACAGCCAGTATGTGCAGAAGGGTATTTCGGAATGGATCCACGGCTGGAAGGCGCGCGGCTGGAAGACCGCGGCGAAAGAACCGGTCAAGAATGAAGATCTGTGGAAGGCGCTCGACCTGGCGCAGGCGCAGCACGCGGTGGAATGGAAATGGGTGCGCGGCCACAATGGTCATCCGGGCAACGAGCGGGCCGACGTGCTCGCCAACCGCGGGGTCGAGACCGTCCGCCGCTGAGCGGACGTCGCTGGCCGCGCGCCTGGTTTGTTATACTGCGCGCCTTGTTTCACTTAATACCCAGACTGCCATGCGCCAAATTGTCCTCGATACCGAAACCACCGGCCTCAATCCCCGCACGGGCGACCGCGTCATTGAGGTCGGCTGCGTCGAACTGCATAACCGTATGCTGACGGGGAATAACTTCCACCGTTACATCAATCCGGAGCGCGATTCGGAAGAGGGCGCGCTGGCGGTGCACGGCCTGACCACGGAGTTTTTGCGCGATAAGCCAAAATTCGCCGAGATTGCGCAGGAGTTGCGCGAGTACATCCAGGGTGCCGAAGTCATCATCCATAACGCGCCGTTCGATCTGGGGTTTTTGAATAACGAGTTCAAGCTGCTCGGGCTGCCGACATTTACCGAGCATTGCAGCGGGGTGATCGATACCCTGGTCAACGCCAAGGAAATGCATCCCGGTAAGCGCAACTCGCTCGATGCGCTGTGCGACCGCTATGGCGTGTCGAACGCCCACCGCAAGCTGCACGGGGCGCTCCTCGATGCCGAGTTGCTGGCCGACGTGTATTTGTCGATGACGCGCGGGCAGAACAGCCTGTCGATGGATGTGGAGGATGAGTCGGCCGGCAGCGGCGGCACCCTGGAAGCGGTGGCGCTGGCCGAGGTGATTATTCTTGCCGCCAGCGCGGACGAGCTGGTCGAGCATGAAAGCGTGCTTAGCGGGCTGGACAAGGCGGTGAAGGGGAACTGTATTTGGAGAAATTACGCAGAAGCGTGACGTTTCGCGAAACGTATGTCATAATACGCCCCGCTTCGGGAGGTTAGCTCAGGGGTAGAGCACTGCATTCACACTGCAGGGGTCGCAAGTTCGAAACTTGCACTTCCCACCAAGAATACGCAATAAAATCAGTAAGTTAGAAGACGGCCGACACTCTGAATTGTCGGCTTTTTTTTGCCTGTGTAATTTTCTGGTGTAATTATCCTTTTCCCTGCACCAAGCTCGACAGCTTATCAAGCGCCGCACGCTGGGCGTCCACCTGCAGGTGGGCGTAGCGCTGCGTGGTCTGGACGTTGCTGTTGCCGAGAATCTTGCTGATCGTGTACAGGTCGACACCGAGGCTCAGCATGATGCTCGCGCACGAGTGGCGCAGGTCGTGGAAGTTGACGTGCTCCATCCGAGCCTTCACGCGCGCCCTTCGCCAGGATGACTTCATGCCGTCGACCGTAATTGTCAAAGGGAAATGTTTAAGCCAGGGCCGCAGTGCCGGAATGATCGGGATCACGCGCATGCGCAGCGTCTTCGTGTGGCTGGCGGGCAGAGTGATTGTGTCGCGGCCGATGTGCTCAGTCCTGATTTGGAACAGTTCACCGCGACGTGCGCCGGTTAAGAGCGCTGCCCAGATGGCTGCCTGCGCCTGTTCCGTGCAATGTTGAGCGATCTGGCGCACATCCTCGACATTTAAGAACACCTCGCGCCTATTGTTCACATCGACATTCTGAATCCGCAATCCGTGATTCTCATGCGTGAGCTTCGCGCGCCACGCAAGCGTTAGCCCCTTCTTCGCGCACGCTAGAGATCGGTTGATCGTTGCGGGGGCGTACGCCGGCTTTAATCTTTTTGTCTTCGGATCCTCGACCAGTTGCCGCATGTCCCGAATTACGTGATCAGCGAACTCCTGCGCTTGGCTGGCCATGTATTTGGTTGCCCAAGGGCCAAGGCGTTTGGCATGGAATTCCGAGGTCTCGGCGCTGCGCAGAGTTTTCGAATGCTCGACATACAGGGCAAGGATGACGCTCATGGGCGGATCGCCTGGAATGTTGACCTCTTTCGGCGCGCGCGCCACCGCGCTCCGGATCTCCGCTTCTACGAGCTTGGCATCACGCGTAGTTGCACCTTCCGGCAAGACTCGGTGAACTCTTTTCCCGCTGACCATAACGCCGACGTGATTCCTACCTTTTGCATCGTCCCAGATGGACATTGATAATTCTCCTTTAACCACATTTTGCATTCGTTCATGCCGTATCGTTTCGACCGCTTTCCTACCGGAGTGAATGGCAGCCCAGCATGTTCGAGTCGGCGAATGGTCGATTCGCTGACGCCGAGTGCCGCGCAGATCTGTTGTCTGTTCATTTCGCTGGCCGTACTCACAGGCTTCTTGCTTGGCGCGGAATCCATCGTGGACACCAGCTCGGCGATCCGCCGCATTTCCGCTTCGCTCATATTCATCGGTCACCCCCTTTTGTTATCGGTACGATCGGCTCGCCCGCCTTGATGATGTTGACCGTCCTGTGCAGCGCCGCAGCGAACGCAGGCCCGCACCGCTGTGCCAACGTGTCGTCGGTCGCCTCCACCGGTACCAGCCTCCAGCCCGGCGCTTCGGATGCTGGCCAGGGAGCGGCGAACGGGAGATTGATGCCTGACGCGCCGTTTTCGTTGCACTTTGTCGAGGTGATCTTTATCCATGGGCCGTAGGTAATCTCGCCCAGAAATACGCCCGGCTTGGCATGCCCTGCTAGCCGGGGAGCGCGGCGGGCGGCTTGCGCGTACTCGCGCATCTGGTCGGCGGAATAAAATTCCTCGTTGCTTCCGAGCGCGTAGCCTTTGCCACAGTCCGGTTCAGGCAGTGGCGGCAACTCGCGCTCTTGCGCGTCAATGGTGGTGGTCATGAAATTCCTTCCGGATTTTAAGTTCCGCAATGCCCCGCGCTGACAAGTGGACAAGTTGTTCGCCGCTGATCGGGTGAGGCATGACGAGCGCCTTTTCGGTCACGCCGAAGAATTCGTTCAGCCAGCGCTGCGTTCCGGCGGCGACCTGGGGCGTTAGCACCGCGGCGCAGCGCTGCGACAGTATGAAATTCGGCACGCTGCATGCTGGGTTCTCGAGAACGCGTAGCCCGTAAATGGTCAGCATCCCTCGCCCCCGTTCTCTGGCTGCGCTCGTGGTGGCGCAGCGGACACAGGTGCGGCCGGGTAGTCGACCCCAAGCGCTTCAAACAGCATCACCGCGAAATCGTGCAACATGGTGCGCTCTTGTGGTGTCGGCGTATGGCAAAAATCATCGGTTCGCCACTCATATTCGCTGGCGAACATTTGGAGATACGTTGCCGCTGGCTCCGCGTATCCTGTCAATTCGGTTCCCGGTTGCGCGGGAACGTCCTCCGCAGCGGCCACCAGTTCCGCAGCCGCATGGCGTGCATCGCGGTGGCCGATCTGGTAGGCGCGCAATTCCGTGTCGCTCTTGCCGACCAGATCAGCAGTGCGCGACTTGCACGGCAGGGTCATAATTTCTTCGTGTAATTTGCTCACGGCTCACCCCTTGTTGTTGAGACTGCGGATAGCGTCTTCGCATTCGCTCGCACCGTCCGACATGCCGTCGTAGTACGGGTTTGCACGCCCCGGATTGTTGGGCGCATGTCGGCCCCGTCCCTTGTACTTGTCGCGGTAGTCCGAATGGATTTCGCCGCACAGCACCGCCGCCTCTTCCAGCGCAGCCTTGCGCACGTCCGCTGCGGCTTTGATGCGTGCCATGCCTGGCGCGATGCACGCGTGGTCGTCTGCATCCAGCTCGTGGTCAGGCTCATCCTGGTGCGCAGCGCACGGGCCGTCATGGCCAGCAGTGCGCGTGCAGTTCCAGCCTGCGGGTGGCACCTGGCAAATCTGATTCGCGTCGGTCCACACAATCGGCTCTGCCGCTTTAGCTGCGGTGCTGGCGGCATCGACAAAAGTGCGCAATACTGTGCAGCCGCGCGCCTCATGAAACGCTTTCTCTTCGGCGTCCAGCACTAAAAAGTTACTGTCCCACTTATCCCGCCGCATGTACCAGGCGACGGCTGCCGTTTCGGTGCTGGCGGGCTGGGCGGCGATGACGGCTCTGGCGAAGTCCCGGCATATTCCTTCAAGCGAGTCGGCTCCTCTCGGGACTTTCTCCCATATCGCGTCGATCTGCGCATCCGTCAGTGCCGCGCCACTTGCCGCAGGTTCCGGGCACCCCTCTTGATAGTAAGCCCCTGTCGCGTCGTCCCAACCGCCGCAGTAGCAATCTACTTGAGCGCCACTTGCCGCATGTGCTAACCAGTTGTCCTGCCGAATGTCGGATTTCGGGATAATGGTGTTGCTTCTTGCCGCAGGTGCATCCGGCACCACGCGCTGCTGCTCGCACGCCGGGCAATACCGGGTGCTGCTGCCGGAGCGCGGGACTGGCTCTACATAGGGCTGCACCGAGGCTGCGCTGTCCAGCGCGCGGCCGATGATATCCAGCGCCTGCAACTTCGTCGGCAGCGCCTCCCCCTCGATATACAGGCGGGCGGCTTTCAATGCGTCGGTCAATTCGATTTTCATGGTTTTCCCGTTTTCGTTATTCAGGTTGTTTTTGCAACGACACTCGCGAGGCGTCGATTGGTGTTGGGTCGCCTGGAAGATAAATCACCATCTCGACGTGGCCGCCGATCTGTTGGCCTCCGAACGCGTAGATATGGCTGGCCTTTCCGTCTACGACGATCGGGTGCCCGACTTGAAACGCAGCCACCAATACACGTTGGTGCTTGTGCTCCGGCAGGTCGGAGCGCGAGAAGTTCGGCGGCGGCAGCTGATTCATCCGATATCCCTCAGGCGCGCCAGGCCGGTGTCGCACTCGTAAATGTGGTCTGGCACGGCGCCCGACGATTCGATCAAGCGGCACTTGTGGGCGATCAGGTACTTATCGCGGCGGATGCCCATGGCTTGGTCCGCGAACGTCAGTAGGACGCTGACAGCGCGCGGCGGGACGGGCACGCCTGCAGGCACCACTGCCGTGTACACCCGGAACGTTCTGATTACGATTCTTCAAACTTCTGGAGGACCAGGCCCGTCGTCGGGGTATGGGGACTGGAGCACTCTTGTCTCGTACGCAAATTCAGCAGTAGCTTCAATAAACTCGGGAGCGTCCACATATAACGGGTGTGCGATATCCCAATGGACCACGCCAAGTGCGACATACGGCGTTTATCCGCAATCGTACGCGTCGCCTACGGGGTTTGTGTCGAATAGTGCAAGGTGGACGGCGGAGGACGGAAATACATCCGGGGCTGTTTTGCGAAGCGGGTATTTCGCCCTGATCTGGGACGTCCCGTACGCGGCAACCACAGGCGGCTCCACAACAGCATTCGGCCAAACGTTCGTCGGCGGCACGGGCGGCGTTGCAAGCCCGGCCACGGTTAGCAACATTTCTGTTGCCCCAGGCCAAGGATATTCCATCAGCGTCGCCACCGATGGATACGTCACGATCAGCTATTTACAATAAGGGAAATCATGCTTAACCCAATTAGAGAATTGCGCTACAAAGAAGCCGGCCAGGTCGTAACGGAAGAAGCTTATAAGTCGGACTACCCGCACACGTCCTTTGCTGTCGACTGGACGCCTGACGACGCCGAATGGGTCGAATACATCGCCCCGCCTGCAACGATCGGTTATCAGCAAGCGATGCGTGACGGGATCAAAAAGGTAGACGGGAAATGGCAAAAACAGCCTGGAAGGTAATCCAAGGCGTGCCGCCGTCGGTGCCCATGCTGAATGCGCGTCTCGCGCTGATCGCAGCTGGCCACATGACGGCGGTTAAGGCCTACGTCGACACGATGCCGGGCATCGACGGCGAGCAGGCGCGCGCCTACCTCGAGTACGCACAGAACGTGCGCCGCGACCACTGGCTGGTCGAAGGTATCCGCCAGGTGCTGGAGCTTGCGCACGCCGATATTGACGCCCTGTTCCTCACTGCCGCCGCGATCGCCTGATTCGCGCGCGCTCCATCTCTGGCCGCCTTCGGGTGGCTTTTTTTTCGCCGGCTCGCTGGCATCACTGCGGTTTCCACCTGGGCGCCGCGCACAACCGCTTTGAGAAGCCAATGACCCAAGCATCCACCGAAGTACAGATTGCCCTGCTGATCCATGGGCAAGCGCTATTGCAGCGCGAAATGGAAGAGAACAAGCGCGAGGCCGCATCCGATCTCGAACGTGTCACCGAGAAGGCGGACGCAGACATTAAAGAGGCCCGGCGCCGCCTTGCTGAGCTGGAAGACGAGCGAACCGAGGCCCTCAAGTGGGGAGTGATGACGCTCGGCACGGCGGTCATGGGTATGGCGTACTGGATTATCGACAAGGTAATCGGAGGGCACATTCGATGAATGCGAAAAAGTGGTCGGTTTCGTTTTACTGGGTGCTGCGCATCTTCCTGGGCGTCGCTGCGGCGCTGCTGCTGGTAGCCGTGATTTACCCGGCGAGGGTAGTTCAGGGCCCGCCAGGCGAGACTGGCGCCCAAGGTATCGAGGGGCCAGCCGGCGCTGGCGGCGTTGGGGAGAAGGGTGACACCGGCGACCGTGGGCGCGCAGGCAGCGACGGCGGGCAAGGGAAGAAGGGCGAGCAGGGATCAAAGGGGCAGCAAGGCGATACCGGCGCAACCGGTGCAAAAGGCAATGGATTTTGGAGCGGCAAATGATCCTCATCGAAGACTGGCGCGCGGTGCTCGCCAAGGCATGGAGCCTGAAATTCAACGCCGCTGCGGGCCTGCTGGGCGCCGCCGAGGTGTATATCGCGCTGGTGCAGCCTGCCGGCATCCCCAATGGTGTATTCGCTGGCATCGCGGCTGTGGTCTCGTTGCTGGCATTTGGCGCGCGCTTGCTCGCGCAGAGGGAATTCAATGGCACTGACAAATAAGCAGCGCGCCGGCTGGTGCGCTATTGCCGTCACCATTGTGGGCGGCTTCGAGGGCCTGCGCCAGGCGGCCTATCTCGACCCGGTTGGGATCCCGACGATCTGCTTCGGCGAGACGAAGGGTGTACGCCTGGGCCAGCGCGCGACGCTCGACCAGTGCAAGGCCATGCTGGCCGCGTCGCTGCAACTGGCGAACCACGCCGTGGACGACTGCATCCGGGCGCCGCTGCCCGATTACCGGCGCGCCGCGCTGGTCAGCTTCGCCTACAACGTGGGGCAACCGGCGCTGTGCGGCTCGACCCTGGCGCGCAAGATGAACGCGGGCGATGTCGAAGGCGGGTGCGATGAGCTGCTGCGCTGGACCATCGCCAAGGGCATCCGCCTGCCTGGGCTGGTGAAGCGGCGCCAGGCCGAGCGCAATCTCTGCCTGGTGGGCGCAGCGTGAGCGCCCTGGGCACGCTGGCCGCCGGCGTCACTGGCGGTATCTGGAAAATTGCCGCGATCGTGCTGGCGGCCCTGCTGCTCATGGTGCTGTCTGCCGCCGGTACCGGCTGGTGGGCGATTGCGAGCGCGCGCGACCAGGCGCTGGCAGACCTACATGCCGAGCAGGCAATCACCGCGCAGCTTCGTACGGCCATCCAAGCGCAGAACGATGCGGTCGAGGAGGCGGGCACGGCCAAGCTGCTCGCCGAGGCACGCGGGCAGGCCGCCCAGCAACAGGCCGCCGCAGCCGGCCGGCGCTTCGACGCCGCGCTGGCCAAGGTCGCCGGCGCGCGCGCGACCACCTGCGACGAGGCGATGCCTGCCGTGAACGTCATTCTGGATGCCATCAAATGAAGCTCCTGCACCACCTGCGCATTTTCGCTCGACCAGCATCACCTGCAGTTTTTCGCTGGACCTGCACCCTGGTGCTGATCCTGGTGCTGCTCACCGCATGCGCCGCCGCGCCAGTCGTGCAAGAGGTCAAGGTGCCCGTGTACCGGTCATGCGTGGCCGCCGCGCCCGAGCGTCCCGCCTTCGCCGTGCGCGGCCTGGCGCCCGATGCCAGCGACGGCGAAAAGGTGCTGGCCCTGGCGCGCGACCTGCCGGTGCACCTCAAGTACGAGGCGCAGCTCGAAGCCGTGATTGCGGGGTGCTTGTGAACGACGCTGCCGGGCCGCTGATCTCGAGATGCACCGGATCGACGGCCAGGACAAGTCGCCCATGCAGATGGTCAGCGCCGACCTGCTGGCGCACTACTGGCGCCCCAAGGCGGAACTCGTCGCGCTCAAGGCGACGGCCAGCCAGGACTTGCGCTGATATACTGTGCAAACGTACAGTATCAGTAGAGTCATCCCATGCCGCTAAGCCCACCCTTAGCCCTCGAGCAGTTGCACGAAATTGCAAAGCGCAGAGACCTCGCCGATATCATGAGGCTGCTGTGGGAGATCAAGCGCCTGCAAATCCTGATGCTGCGCGTCGACCAGGTGCAGCAGGGCATGGTCGGCGGTGGAGGCATTATTTGGGACGTGCTACGTCGTGATCTGGACTGTGAACCGTGCGTCGTGGATGAGCGGGAGAAGAAGCGGAAGGCCTGGGCCGATAATTACGAGCCTGGCGAGGACGACGAGGGCGAGTAGGTCGGCCGTACTTGCCGCTCGTACCACCCGGCCAGCGCCGCGATGGCAAGTTCGTCCGGTACCTGGGCGGCTCGCAGCAGCCTCAACGCCGTCTTCCGGCGAACGCGCGCTGTATTCGCAGCGCTTCTGTGATCTTGTTCGCAGTGTCCTTGTCATGGCGCGGGGTGGGCATGGCATATACGCCTGCTGCGGCTGTACGGCAGCAGGTCAGGAAAGGGTTGATACGCGTCGGAAGCGCGAGGCGTCGGACCAAATTTCCGCTCCACAAACGAAATCACCCCCGTGTAAAAGACTCATCATTGCCCAATTGTCGAGCGGAAAAGCTTTGCAAACCCTCATAGATGCTGGATTGGCTGATCAGCTTCTAAAGCTGCCAACAGCGACCCTTGACGGTACAGTTGTTGTAAAATAGTAACTAATTCAGAATAAATATTGCAAATATGAAAATGTGTTGACATTTCCATGACATAATTTTGCCAATTTCAAAAAAGCAAAGGTATGAGATGGGTTTTTCGTTTGCAGGCGATATATTTTCGTCCCGAGGAGTGGTCGATCGCGTTGTTTTTTCATTAATGATTGCAATTCCATTGTGCGTCACACTCAACGCGAGCGCGGTTGAGCCCAAGTTCAAGCCCGATTCATTCGGGCCGCATAAATATAAATTTGGGCACGACGACTATTTCGACGATGAGGATGGCGCGATAAAAAACAAACTGGACAGATTTTGGGCCAACGTTGGAACTGCATTCTATTGCAAATTTTATTATGTGGAAAACGCGTTATCTGTGTACGGACCTGAAGAAAATAAATTTTGGGGCTCTACTATCGCGTACAAGCCACTTGAGCAGATCAGCTATCATTACAACCCGGAAGGCGCATGCAATCGCACGAACTTCAATGCTGGAACTATGGTGATGATGATTCGAGTGCGAGCAGCATGCAGCTCAGCGGAGGGGTATCGCTATGACGCCAAAGCGGGGGAGTGCGTCGCGATCAAAGCCGAGCCGAAGGACGACTCCGACGGTCGGAATATCGGGGGGAGTTGTTCACCTTTAAGATCACGACCCGTAGGCCAACCGATTGAACCGGCCACCGGAAATATGTGGCACATCATTACGGATTACCAGGCGCCACCGAGCGCGAGTAGCCTGTCGCTGAGCCGCATCTACAACAGCACGCTCACCTATCCAGATCCCTTCGTGGTTCGTGGATTTGGCGTGCGCTGGACTCATTCGTATAACAAATCGCTCCGGCCAGAAAAACAATACGCCAACTCTGAGACTTGCTGGGTCTTCCCTCAAGATAACTCCCTGGAGTGCTCGTCGGGCTCCCGGAGCCAGGAACCAATTCCAGGCAGGGTATCCATCACCCACCCCGACGGTAAGCAAACGATGTTCACCCGGTCGACAGACGGCACGTACGCCAGTTCTGCCGATGTGTGCGACAGGCTTTCGCCAGTTATGACGGCAGACAATTTGGCCGTAAAAGAGTGGACTCTTTCCAGCGCAAAGCAGGACCGCTTGGAACGTTTTGACGCTACGGGATTGCTGTTGTCGGTGACGGAACGCAGCGGACTCAAACAAGAATTCACGTACAGCGATGGCGTCAGCAACGATACCAGCGTCAGCCGTCTTCCGGCGACTGCCCCCAAGTGTGAAAGCGTCCATCCGAACGGCGTGCTACAGGCAGGTCGTTTGCTCTGCGTGACCAATAATTGGGGACGTCAGATCCAGTTCAGGTACGATGTAAAGGGCCGCATTACCGCAATGATCGATCCAGCGGGTGAGCCCACTCTATACGAGTACGACGGTGTGTCCGGCGGCTGCGTTCCCGGTAACGAAGCTACCTACGCGTGTAAAGCAAACAATCTGACCAAGGTGACTTATCCTGATGGAAAAAGCCAGACGTATTGGTACAACGAAGCCAGCAAAATCAACAGTGGTGCTGCATGCAGCACCTTGTCTAAAACCATCGGAAATGGCTTTGGCCCGACGGCGTTTAGCAATCTGTTGACCGGCCTGGTCGATGAAAACGAAGAGCGGCACATCAGCTGGACATATGACTGCTCCGGCAGGGCAACGTCGTCGCAGCTCGGTGAAGATGTCGAGAAAGTAACTGTCGCCTACACCGAAGGTTCTACCCCATCGGCAACAGTAACCCACTATGTGGGACCGAAGGAAAATCCGATTACATCGGTGAGCAAGTTCGGCAAACAACGTGTGGATGGGGTTGCCAAAATCACTACCGTTGACGCGCCATGCGTGGAATGCGGCACGATTGCTGAGCGTAAATATGACGCCATCGGCAACATCACCATGACGAAGGATTTCAACAACAACTACAGCTGCTTCGCTTACGAAGCCGCGCG
The DNA here is from genome assembly GCF_030846505.1 of Massilia pseudoviolaceinigra. Lineage (NCBI taxonomy): Bacteria > Pseudomonadati > Pseudomonadota > Betaproteobacteria > Burkholderiales > Oxalobacteraceae > Massilia > Massilia pseudoviolaceinigra. The sequence continues at coordinate 198,490 of NZ_JAVCWL010000011.1, forward strand.
CAATCTGGAAACGACGCGGGTTGAAGGCGCTTCGACAGCCGATTGCACCGCGCTGCTGGGCGCACAAACACTTGCATCGCCGGTACGTAAAACCACGACCAAATGGCATGCCAACTTCCGCCTGCCCGAAACCGTAGCCGAACCCAAGCGTATTACGAAATACCAGTACGAGGCATTGTCCGGCAATCTACTCTCCAGAACCGAGCAGGCCACGACCGACCTGACGGGTGCGCAGGGATTGAATGCGCCGTTGGCAGGCAACGCCCGCAAATGGACATATAGGTACAACAAGTTTGGACAATTGCTCACCTTAACCGGCCCGCGTACCGACATTGCCGACGTCACCAAATATGACTACGATCCGCTCACGGGCTATCTGGTCAAGATAACCAACGCCGCCAAGCAGGAAACCACTTACGGGGACCATGACGCTCACGGCCGGGTTCACACGATTCGCGTGTATAACGGTGATACGAAGCTAGACTACACCGAAACGAAGCTCGACTACACCGAACGCGGATGGGTTAGGTCGCAAGCCGTAACGAGCGGCGGGAGCACGCTGACCACCTTCTACGCCTACAAACCGTCAGGTCAGGTCGAAATGGTCACGTTTCCCGACAAGAGCGTGACGAAGTACACCTACGATGCAGCCCACCGGCTCACTTCGGTCGTCAATGATCGGAACGAGAGCATCATTTATACACTCGACCTCACCGGCAACCGGATCAAGGAAGAAGTACGCGACCCCAACGGCAACCTTGCGCGCCAGATTACCCGTACCTATGACATTACCGGCCGTCTGACGAGCCAAACCGGAGCTGCACAATGACCCGCCGTACCTTCAGCCGTCTGACGTCCGGCGCATTGATTGTTGTGATGACTTATACCCCGCTGCTGGGTGCCTTTACCGGAACCATGGCATCGGCGCAGTCAGTGCCGGAAGCGGCCACCAGTTACAAGTACGACCTTGTCGGCAACCTTAAGGAGGTGACCGACCCACTGGGACGGGTGACGAACTTCACTTATGACCCACTTGACCGGGTCAAGCAGGTGGAGCAGCCGCTGACCAACGGCGCGCGTCCGACCATCAAGTATGGTTACGATGGCATCGACCAGGTGTCGACGGTGACCGATCCGCGCAACTTGGAAACGCGTTACTCCGTTGACGGATTGGGTAACCGCACCGAGCTGGGAAGCCCCGATACCGGCCTCACAAAATCGACTTACGATGCCGCCGGCAACCTGAAGACGAGCATGGACGGGCGCGGTAAAACAAATACCTATTTTTACGACGCGCTCAACCGCTTGACCCGCATCGACTATACGGGTTCCGTCAGCACGACATTTGAATACGACGGCGGCGCCACCCCCATCCCGAATGCGCGCGGCAAGTTAACTCGGATGACGGATGAGTCGGGTAGTACGAGATATACCTATGGCGACTTCGGGCGCCTGGCGACCAAAACCCAGAACACGATCGGAGGGGGTTACAACACCACCCATCAGCATACCTATGCATACGATGGGGACGGCCGGCTGGTGAGTATGACCTACCCGAGCGGGAACCGCCTTAACTATGGCTACAACCATGCTGGGCAAGTCACCAGCATCACACTGAACCCGGTGGACGCCAGCGGTACCGGCACGAGCACCGGCAGTATTGTTTTGCTGAACAATATTACCTACGCAGCGTTTGGTGGAACCACCGGTTGGACCTGGGGCAACAGCACGCAAGCAAGCGAAAATACGCATGTGCGCACCTATGACCTCGACGGACGGATCAGCGGCTATACCTTGGGGAACCCTAAGGCGAACGGTGTGGTGCGCACGGTGAATTACGATGCCGCCAGCCGCATCAAGGGGTACACCCATGCCGGCACAGGAACGGCGCCGAGCCCTGCCACCTTGAACCAGACCTTCGGCTACGACGAGCTCGATCGCCTGACCAACTACAGCGGCAACGGCACCACCCAGACCTACGCCTACGATGCCAGCGGTAACCGCATCAAGGCTGGGTTCGGAGCGAACAGCTACACTAACACTATCAACCCGCTCAGCAACAAGCTGAGCGGGACCACAGGTCCGGTACCG
>NZ_JAVCWL010000110.1:0-1135 GCF_030846505.1 Massilia pseudoviolaceinigra
GCATGGACTATGTTGTATGCATTCAATGCGCAACATGGAGGCTGATATGGGTGCAGGTCGTCCGAAAGTGGAGCTGATCTTGACTGACGCAGAGCATGATCAATTATCGGTTTGGTCGCGTCGCCGCAAAACGGCGCAAGCCTTGGCGCTGCGTTCCAGGATCGTGCTGGCGTGCGCCTCGGGTGCAGAGAACAAGACAGTGGCAGCGGATTTGAAGATCGCTAAACAAACGGTCTGTAAATGGCGCGGGCGCTTTATCCAGTTGCGCCTTGACGGCCTACTTGATGCACCCCGGCCAGGTGCGCCGCGCACAATTGACGACGCGCGCGTCGATGCAGTAATTGCCAAAACGCTTGAATCGCTGCCGACGAACGCAACCCATTGGAGTACGCGGACGATGGCAAAGGAAGCCAAGCTATCGCAGACGGCCGTGAGCCGGATCTGGCGCGCCTTCGGCTTGCAACCGCATCGCCAAGAAACGTTCAAGCTCTCCACTGATCCTTTGTTCGTTGAAAAGACTCGCGATATCGTAGGGCTCTACATTGATCCTCCCGTCAAAGCCATGGTGCTTTGTGTGGACGAGAAGAGCCAGATCCAGGCCCTCGACAGGACTCAGCCGATTCTGCCGTTGGCACCGGGCGTGGCCGAGCGGCGCACTCACGATTACGAGCGCCACGGCACGACTACACTGTTTGCGGCGCTCGACATCGCCACTGGAAAAGTCATTGGCGAACTACATCGCCGGCATCGCAGCAGCGAATTCCTGAAGTTCCTGCGCACTATCGAGGCCTCTGTTCCAACTGACCTGGATATCCATCTCGTGATGGACAACTATGGCACGCATAAGACCCCAACCATTCGCAATTGGTTTGCCCGCCATCCTCGCTTCCATGTCCACTTCACGCCAACTTCAGCGTCGTGGCTCAACCAAGTAGAGCGGTGGTTTGCCACCCTGACCGAAAAGCAGATTAGGCGTGGCACCCATCGTTCTACACGTCAGTTAGAGGATGCCATTCGCTCCTACTTGGCATTTAATAACGCAGAACCGAAGCCCTTTGTATGGACAAAATCGGCCGACGCCATCCTGGCGAGCATCGAGCGATTTTGTCTGCGAATTTCTAACTCACCACACTAG